>JAJAZH010000027.1 GCA_026785815.1 Ramlibacter sp.
CACGGCGGTCGCCGTCGCCGCGGGTTGTCCCAGCGGCGCGGCCGGCGGTTCCTGGACTTCGGCGGCGTCCTTCGGCGGTTCCTGCAGGCCACCCGATTCCTGGGGCGGCTCCGCCAGTCCGGAGGATTGCGGCACCGTTTCCTCGGCGCTGATCGCGCCGCCCGACTGCACCAGCCCCGTGGTGTCGACCGTCGCAGTGGGTGCCGTCGAACCTGTGTACATCAGCACCAGCAAGGCGGCGATGGAGAGAGCCGGCAACAGCGAGACGAACAGCTGGGACGCGACCTTGCCCCTGGGCAGAGCCGGATCGCTCAACCCGCCGTAGAGACCGGTGACGGCGTTGCCGCCGCGCACGCTCAATGACTGCGACAGGGGCGGCAGGGCCACGTGCCGCTCGGCGGCGGACAGCGGCGGCGCCAGGTGCGGCTTCCATTTCGCCACGATGATGACGTAGCCGACGTAAAGCGAAGCCAGCATGAGGCCGGGGAAGAAGGCGCCGGCATACAGCTTGACCACCGAGACGCCGGCGGTCGCGCCATAGACGATCAGCAGCACCGACGGCGGGATCAGGATGCCGAGGCAGCCACCCGCCGTGATGGCGCCGGCGGCGAGCTTGATGTTGTAGCCGGCACGCAGCATCGCCGGCAAGGCGAGCAGGCCCATCAGCGTGACCACTGCGCCCACGATGCCGGTGGCCGTCGCGAAGATCGCGCAGGTCACGATGGTGGCCACAGCGAGCGCGCCGGGCACGCGCGCCAACGACAAATGCAGGCTCTTGAACAGCGACTCGATCAGGTTGGCGCGTTCGACCAGGTAGCCCATGAACACGAACAGCGGGATGGCGATCAGCACGTCGTTCGACATCACCGAGTACGCGCGCTGCACCTTCAGGTCGAGGATCTGCTGGTTGGCCAGCGCCGGATTGACGCTTCGATAGGCCAGCCAGCCGAAGAACACGCCCATGCCCATCAGGGTGAAGGCCGTCGGGAAGCCGAGCATGATGGCCACCACGATCAGCCCCAGCATCAGGAGTCCCAGAGCACCGAGGTCCTCGTGGGCCAGGTGGCCGTCGAAAAAGCCCTTCCAGGGCGTGAAGATGGCGACCGCCGTGAGGATGATCGCCATCAGGGCGAAGCCGAACCAGAGTTCCTTCTTGATCTTCATTTCGTGTCCCCGTGCGGCGCGACGAATTGGTCGAGCTTGGCGATGTCTTCGTCCTTCACGTGGACCATTTCCTTGAGTTTGTCGACGTCCACTTCCTGCACGTCAGGTTCACGTGAAGGCCACGCCCCCTGCTTGATGCAGATGACGCAGCGGATGATCTCCACGATGCCCTGGACCAGCAGGAAGGCGCCGGCCAGCGGCAGCATCGTCTTGAACGGGTAGATCGGCGGCCCATCCGCGGTGATGTTCGAGATTTCGCGGATCGCCCAGGACTCCGCGGCGTAGAAGTAGCCGGCGTAGGTCAGTGCGAACACGCCAGGAATGAAGAACACGATGTACAGGATCAGGTCGATGGTGGCCTGGGTGCGCGGTTCGAAGAAGCCGTACAGCACGTCACCGCGCACATGGCCCGCCTTCGCCAGCGTGTAGGCGCCGGCCATCATGAAGAGGGTGCCGTACATGATGATCATCACGTCGAAGGCCCAGGCGTGCGGCCGGTCGAGTGCATAGCGCGAGAACACTTCCCAGGCAATCAGCAGCGTCAGTGCCACGATCAGCCACGAGAAGAACTGGCCGACGAAGGTGCTGATCCGGTCGACCGTCAAGAGCAATTTCTGCATAACCTCGCCTACTCAAAAAAAAAGCCACCCGGGCGCGCCGGATGGCTATTGTGACCTCGAAGAGGGATCAGGACTTCTTCGGTGCTGCCGGCTTGGCGCCGAAGAAGTGACTCACGGCCATGCGCCGGCTGACGTTGGTGTCCTGGTCCCACTTCACGGCGCGCTCGGCGAAGGCGCGCTGCGACGCGACAATTTCCTTGAACAGAGGGTTCTCGGCGGACTTCTTCTCGAGGATCTCGTCCCAGAGCTTGAGCTGGTCCTGCAGGATCGAATCCGGGGTCTTGTAGAACTTGACCTTGTCCTTGGTCTGCAGCTCGATGTAGTCCTTGGAGTAGCGGTCGATCGCCTTCCAGGACATGTCGGCCGAAGCAGCCTCGATGGCGCCGGCGATGACAGCCTTCATCTTGGGCGGCAGGGCGTCGTACTTGGTCTTGTTGAACATGATCTCGAAGGTCTCGGCGCTCTGGTGGTAGCTTTGCAGCATGCACACCTTGGAGACGTCGGGGAACCCGAGAATGCGGTCGGAGGTGGCGTTGTTGAACTCGGCGCCGTCCAGCAGGCCGCGGTCCATCGCCGGCACGATCTCGCCGCCGGGGAGTGCGTTCACCGCGGCGCCCATCGCCGTGAACAGGTCGATGGCCAGGCCGTTGGTGCGGAACTTCAAGCCCTTGAAGTCGGACGACTTGGTGATCGGCTTCTTGAACCAGCCCAGCGGCTGGGTTGCCATCGGGCCATACAGGAACGACTGGACGTTGCCGCCGATGGAGGCGTAAAGCTTGGCCAGCAGTTCCACGCCGCCGCCGTACTTGTGCCATGCCAGCAGCATGTTGGCGTCCATGCCGAAGGCGGGGCCCGAGTTCCAGAGCGCCAGCGCATTCTGCTTGCCGTAGTGGTAGCCCAGCACGCCATGGCCGCCGTCCAGTGTGCCCTTGGACACCGCTTCGAGCAGGCCGAACGCGGGCACCACCGCGCCCGCGGGCAGCACTTCGATCTTCAGGTCGCCGCCGGTCATGTCATTGACCTTCTTGGCGTAGTCCAGGGCGTACTCGTGGAAGATGTCCTTGGACGGCCAGGTGCTCTGCCAGCGCATCGAGATCGGTCCGGCCTGGGCCTTGGCGACCATCGGCGCGGACATCGCGCCCGCTGCGATGGCGGCGCCCTTGAGCAGGTTGCGGCGGCGGGGGGATTGGTTCTGGGACATCAAAACTCCTGGTTGATCAAGTCGTTGTTAGCTCGCTATTTTCGTCAATCCGGGGCAGCCCTTTACGGGGGTTTTCACCAACGCGGGATGCGCAATGATCGCCTTTGGCTCACAACACAAATGACTCAGGAGACAACAATGGATCGAAGGAAATTTTTCAATGGCACCGCCGCGGCCGCCGTCACGGGAGCGATGGCGGGATGCGCTGCGCCGGCCGGGATGCAGGGCTCGGCGCGCACGCCGTTTCCGGTGGCCGGCACATTCATTCCGGTGGTCGGTTCGGACCAGGTGTTCCCGGTGCGACGGATCTATTGCATCGGCCGCAACTACCGGGCCCACGCGATCGAGATGGGCTCCAACCCCGACCGCGAACCGCCGTTCTTCTTTCAGAAACCGACCGACGCGATTCAGTTCGTGGCTGTGGGAACTGCTCCCGATCATCCCTATCCGCCACTGACCAAGAACTACCATTACGAGGCTGAACTGGTCGCGGCGCTGGGCAAGGGCGGGCGCAACATCCCGATCGCCACCGCGCTCGAGCATGTCTGGGGCTACTCGCTCGGCCTGGACATGACCCGGCGCGATCTGCAGCGCGCGATGGGCGACGAGAAGAAGCCCTGGGAAATCGGCAAGAGCTTCGACCGCTCGGCGCCGGTCGGTCCGATCCATCGCGTGGCGCAAACCGGCCATTTCACCCAGGGCGCGATCTGGCTGAAGGTCAACGGCCAGACCAAGCAGAACGCCAATTTGAACCAGATGATCTGGTCGGTGGCCGAGCAGATCAGCAAGCTGTCGGATGCTTTCGAGCTGTTCCCCGGCGACATCATCTACTCCGGCACGCCGGAAAATGTCGGCCCGGTGGTCCGGGGCGACGTCATCGAAATGCACATCGACGGATTGCCGAACTTGAGCGTGAAGGTCGTTTGAGCGGCGGCTGACAGCGCACGAAGGCCGATCCGAGGCTGGCAGAATCGGGGGATGAACCCTCTGGACCAGCCGCACAGCCCGCCGGCGCCGGCCAATCCCACGCCGGGGATGCCTGCGCAGGCCATGCCGGCGCAGGGCTATGCCGGCGACGTGCCGCCGCAGCTGGCTTGCCAATGGTGGCAGCAGGGCGACGCGGTGCTGGTCGATGTCCGTTCCGACGCCGAGCGGGAATGGGTCGGGTACGTTCCCGGCGCGCTGCCGCTGGCCTGGAAGCAGTGGCCTGCAATGGCGCTGAACGACAGCTTCGACCAGGGGCTGAAAGCCGCGGTCCCCGCCGGCAAGAAGGTGGTCCTGCTGTGTCGCAGCGGCGTGCGCTCCATCGCCGCTGCCCGGCGGGCCAGCGAGCTGGGTCTGGAGGCGTACAACATCCTCGAGGGCTTCGAAGGCGACGCCGACGAACACGGTCATCGGGGCCTCAAGGGCGGCTGGCGCTTTCGTGGCCTGCCCTGGCGCCAGGGCTGACCGGCCTCTTCTCAATTTCATACAACACCGGAAATTCATGGCTGTGAATCTGTTTGTGCCGCAGGCCGGCGAACTGCATCCCGTGGCGGGTGTGCGCATCGGCGTCACCGAGGCCGGCATCCGAAAGGCGAATCGCAAGGACCTCACGGTGCTGTTGATCGATTCCGGTTCATCGGTCGCGGGGGTGTTCACGCAGAACCGTTTCTGCGCAGCTCCGGTGCAGGTTTGCCGCGAGCACCTGCAGCACGGCGACATCCGTGCCATGGTCATCAACACCGGCAATGCAAACGCCGGCACCGGTCAGGACGGGCTGGTCCGCGCCCGGTCGACCTGCATCGCGATGGCACGGCACCTCAACCTTGCGCCCGAGCAGATCCTGCCGTTTTCCACCGGGGTGATCATGGAATCGCTGCCGGTGGAGCGAATCGAAGCCGGCCTGCCCGCTGCGCTCGCCGACGCCCGACCGGACCACTGGCTGCGGGCCGCTGAAGGGATCATGACCACCGATACGGTGGCGAAAGCCTTCAGCACGCAGGTCATGATCGATGGCGCGCTGGTGACGGTCACCGGCATCAGCAAGGGTGCTGGAATGATCCGGCCCAACATGGCCACCATGCTGGGCTTCATGGCCACCGACGCCAAAGTCGCGCCGGCGCTGATGCAGCAACTGGCTCGCGAACTGGCGGACGGTTCGTTCAATCGCGTCACGGTCGACGGCGACACCTCGACCAACGACTCTTTCGTGGTGATCGCCACCAACAAGCTGGGCCGGGGCGAGATCGCTTCGCTCGACACGCCATCCGGGAAAATCCTTCAAGCCGCGATGCTGGACGTGGCCCGGCAACTGGCGCAGGCGATCGTGCGGGATGGCGAGGGCGCGACCAAGTTCATCACGGTGCGGGTGGAAGGGGGCGCGACCACCGAGGAGTGCCTCAAGGTGGCCTACGCGATTTCCCATTCGCCGCTGGTCAAGACCGCCTTCTTCGCCAGCGATCCCAATCTCGGACGGATCCTGGCGGCGGTCGGTTACGCGGGGATCGCCGACCTCGACCCCGGGCGGATCGACTTGTTCCTGGACGACGTGCACGTGGCGATCAACGGCGGGCGCAACCCCGCTTATCGCGAGGAGGACGGGCAACGTGTCATGCGGCAAAGCGAGATCATGGTCCGGGTCGTGCTGGGCCGGGGCAGCGTTGCCGACACGGTCTGGACCTGCGACTTCAGCCACGACTATGTGACCATCAACGCCGATTACCGGTCTTGAATATCCTGGGGTGAGAGAGTGAACGAAAAATTCGAGCTGCTGATCGAGCGGGCAGCGCAGTTGCTGACACGGATCGAGGCAGTCCTGCCGCAACCGTTGACGGCTCCCGACTGGAGCCAGTCCGTCGCCTGGCGTTATCGCAAGCGCTCGACCGGACACGGCGCCCTCGAACCGGTCCGGCACGTCGCGCAGATCCGGCTGGCCGACCTCAAGGAGATCGAGCCCCAGAAGGAAAAGATCCAGCGCAACACACTGCAATTCGTGCAGGGGCAGCCTGCCAACAATGTGCTGCTCACTGGCGCGCGAGGGACCGGCAAGTCGTCGCTGATCAAGGCCTGCCTGAACGAATACGCGCCGCAGGGACTGCGCTTGATCGAGGTCGATAAGGCGGACCTCACCGACCTGCCGGATCTGGTGGACGTGGTCGCGGCGCGGGATGAGAAATTCATCGTGTTTTGCGACGACCTGAGCTTCGAGGAAGGCGAGCCTGGCTACAAGGCGCTCAAGTCGATCCTGGACGGATCGGTGTCGGCGGCCTCTGCGAACGTGCTGATCTATGCGACCAGCAACCGGCGTCACCTGCTGCCCGAGTACATGAAGGAAAACCTGACCTACACCCATACCGAGGATGGCGAAGTCCATCCGGGCGAGGTGATCGAGGAAAAGATTTCGCTGTCCGAGCGCTTCGGTCTGTGGGTCAGTTTTTATCCATTTACCCAGGACGAGTACCTCGCGATCACGGCGCAATGGCTGGCGTCGTTCGGCGTGTCGGCGCCCAAGATCGACGCGGCGCGCGCGGAGTCGCTGCTATGGGCGCTGGAGCGGGGATCGCGCAGCGGCCGGGTCGCCTATCAGTTTGCGCGCGATTACGCGGGAAGAAATGCCTCGGGGCTCGGCGGCGCCCGACCCTCGTGAACAATCCGGTGAGTGCCGCCGGGCTGCCCCCAGGCGCGAAGGCCCCCTCGGGGGGCAGCGCAGGTGCTTCGGCACCAAGCGTGGGGGCCACATTGGTGGCGCACGGGGAGCGGCCGCGTGAAGGGGGGCCGGACCGCAAGGAAATCGAAGTCGCCGTCGGCGTGCTACTGCGGCCAGACGGCGCCTTCCTTCTCACGTCGCGGCCGGCGGGCAAGGTGTATCAGGGTTACTGGGAGTTTCCGGGTGGCAAGGTCGAATCCGGCGAATCGATCGAGCAGGCGTTGCGGCGCGAACTGCAGGAAGAAATCGGGATCGCGATCGGTGCTGTCCATCCCTGGAAGGTCGAGCGCGTCGACTATCCGCACGCTCTCGTGCGTCTGAACTTCTGCAAGGTGTTCGAGTGGCAAGGGGAACTGCAGATGCACGAAGGACAGTCCTGCGCCTGGCAGAACTTGCCGGTCACCGTGCAGCCCGTGCTGCCCGGAACGGTGCCAGTTCTCCAGTGGCTCGCGGCGGACCGGCAGTTCAATGGAGTCACCCATTCGCCAGCGGGATAGGGCTGCCGGATCATGCCCCGGCCCGGCCATCCGAGCGCCCAGAACTTATTGCAGTTTGGGATCGCCGAACTGCTGGTCGTCGGGTGGAGCTTCGCTGGCGACGCGAAAGCTTTCGCTGGCCCAGGCGCCCAGGTCATGGTTCTTGCAACGCTCGCCGCAAAAGGGCCGAAACGGATTGCTGCTGCTGTAGACGCTGCCGCCGCCGCAGCCGGGACAGGTGACGATGCGCGGCTTCGCGCCGGATGAATCTTTCTGGCTCATCTCGCTGCGATTCAGGAACAGAGTGTCAGCTCAAAGGTGGCGTTGTCGGCGCTCGGCTGCAGCCGGTCTCCGGCCTCTTCGTGCATCAGGCGCACCGACACCATCAGACGGTTGCCGCTGATCTCGGGCACCAGGTGCAGCGACGGGTCGATGCGCAGGCGCAGCAACTGGAAGGTGCGGCCGGTGGGCAGGTTCTGCTGGTATTGGCCAGTCGTGGCCATCACCTTCTGGGCCATGCCCGACTCGCGCAGCAGTCGCAGCAGCAGATGCACCGACTCGGCCAGGGGGGCCAGCGTGGATGCCCAGCGCTCGAGATCGGCGCGCCTTGCGTCGGGCGCCCGGTGCTGCCAGGCGTAATAGGCCGGCAAGTCGAATTCAGAAGTGCCGCCGGGAATGCTGATGCGGCTGCGAATGCTCATCAGCCAGTCGTTCTCGGTGAGGGTCTGCCCGGCCTTGCCCGGCAGGTTGTTTAAGGTCGAAAAACAACCATCCAGCTTCGCGATCACCTCGTCGAGCACTGCTTGGGCAATGGCCGGATTGCCCCGGTAGCCGTTGAGCGCCTGCTTCTGCTTTTCGAGGTCCTTCATCACGTCGGACTTGAGGTCCGCGCGGGCACCGACATCCATCACTTCGAAGATGGTGGCGAGGGCGTAGTGGTGATCGACAGGGTGGTCGCGCGGGACCAGCAGGCTCAGCCGACGGAACAGGTGTTCCAGGCGAAGGTAGGTGCGGATGCGTTCGTTGAAAGGATATTCGTAAAGGATCACGCTGCTTCGGTTTCCGACAAGGCCGACATCATAGCCCGAAGGCTGTGGCAATCCGGGCCACTTCGGCCTGCAATTGCGCCAGCGTTAACCCCTCGTTGCAGATAACGATGTCGGCTGCCGCCAACCGCAGCGCGCGCGATGCTTGGGCCGCGATGATGGCCTCGACCTGCTGTGCCGTCAGCGTGCTGCGCGCGACCACGCGTGCAATCTGCGTGGCGGTTTCGCAGTCGACGACAACCACCTGGTCCACCTGCTGCCGCCACCGGCCCGACTCGACCAGCAACGGAATGTCCAGCACGATGCAGCGGCTGCCCGCAGCCAGTGCGAGCTGCACCTGACGGTCGCTTGCTGCGCCGACCAGCGGATGGACGATCGCCTCCAGCTGCTGGCGAGCAGCTGGTGTCGCGTAGGCGTGCTCACGCATCAAGGCGCGGTCCAGCGCGCCGTCGCTGGCGATGAAGCGTTGTCCAAACTGTTTTGCGATGACCGGAATCGCCGCGCCGCCGGCCGCTGTCACCTGCCGCGAGATGGCGTCGGCGTCAATCACCGCCGCCCCCAGATCGGACAACATGCCCAAGACGGTGCTCTTGCCGCTGCCGATGCCACCGGTGAGCCCGACCCGCAGAGGCGGCTTCACGCCGCCGCCGGGCCGCCCCAAGGCGGCGTGCACCCGCTCGGGGGGCAGTGCAGCGGCGGCGCCGAAAACGTGGGGGCCCACATCCCTAGAGCCCGATCGCCCGCAGGATCGACTCGGGTCCGAAGACGAGGGCCGTCAGGCCTGCCCCGGCCAGGAACGGACCGAACGGGACATGCCCACCTTCACGCAGTCCACTCGTGAATTTCATCGTGATGCCCACGACTGCCCCAATCACCGACGCCATCAGGATGACCGGCACCAGCGCCTGCCAGCCGAACCAGGCGCCGAGCGCCGCAAACAGCTTGAAGTCGCCAAAGCCCATTCCTTCCTTGCCGGTCAGCAGCTTGAACCCCTGGTAGACCAGCCACAGCGAAAGGTAACCTGCCACTGCGCCCCACAGGGCCTGCGTCAGCGGCACACCAGTCCAGCGCAGCGCAGCAGCGATCAGCCCGGCCCAAAGCAGTGGCAGCGTAATGTCGTCGGGCAGCAGCGTCGTATCCCAGTCGATCAACGCCAGCGTGACGATCGCGGCGCTGAAGCCGCACCACGCCAGGCCGGTTGCCGTCAGTCCCCACCGCTGGATGCAGTAGAAGAACAAGGCGCCGGTGACCAGTTCGACCACTGGATAGCGGATGCCGATTTTTTTGCCGCAGGAAGAGC
>JAJAZH010000028.1 GCA_026785815.1 Ramlibacter sp.
GGACGGCTGGCAGGCATGGGAGCCGGGCCGTGTCGACCAGCTGCTGGCCGCTGGCCAGCCGGTGTTTGTCGACTTCACCGCGGCCTGGTGCGTGACCTGCCAGTACAACAAAAAGACCACGCTTGCCAGCGCCAGCGTACGGGCGGACCTGAGGGCCAAGAACGTGGCGCTGCTGCGGGCCGACTGGACCCGGCGCGACCCGGCCATCACCGCGGCGCTCGGCCAGCTGGGCCGCAGCGGCGTGCCGGTGTACGTGTTCTATCGCCAAGGCCGCGCCCCGGTGGTGCTGTCGGAAGTGCTGGGGGTGGAGGAAGTTCGGTCAGTGATTGCCAACCTGTAAGGAGAATTTCATGCTGCGCCGCACCTTGATTTCTTTGACGCTGCTGGCGGCTGTCAGCGCCGCCCATGCCGCGCCCGCGGTCGGCCAGCCGGCGCCGGAGATCGCGCTGCGCGACAGCGCCGGCAAGACCGTGAAGCTGAGCGACTACCGCGGCAAGCACGTGGTGCTGGAATGGACCAACCCCGGCTGCCCCTACGTCCGCAAACATTACGACAGCGGCAACATGCCGGCGACCCAGAGGGAAGCGGTCGACAAGGGCGTGGTCTGGCTGTCGATCAATTCCACCGAAAAGGCCAGCTCCGACTACCAGGAGCCTGGCAAGCTGGCGGCATGGCAGAAAGAGCGGCAGTCGCAGCCCACCGCCCTGCTGATGGACGAGGACGGCACTGCCGGCAAGGCCTACGGCGCCCGCACCACGCCCCACATGTACATCGTCAACCCGCAAGGCCGGCTGATCTACGCCGGCGGGATCGACAGCATCGCATCGAGCAGTCCCAACGACATCAAGAAGGCCGTCAACTACGTGCGCCAGGGCCTGACGGAGGCCCTTGCCGGCAAGCCGCTGAGCGCCCCGACCACCCGTCCCTACGGCTGTTCGATCAAGTACAAGTGACGTAGTCATCCCGGACCTGATCCGGGAACCATTCCTACTGCGTACACTGAGCGCATGAACAGCATCAGCGAGCTGCGGCAAATCCTGGGCAGTTGCAAGACCATCGCGGTGGTCGGCCTGTCGCCGCAGTGGCACCGGCCGAGTTTCTTCGCCGCCAAGTACATGCAAGGGCATGGCTACCGCGTGATCCCGGTCAATCCGGCGGCGACGGAAATTCTCGGTGAGAAGAGTTATCCGAGCGTCACTGCGGCGGCGCAAGCGCTGGCCGGGGAAGGCCTGAAAATCGACATGGTCGATTGCTTCCGCAAGACCGAGGACATCGGGCCGATCGCCAGCGAGGCGATCGCGATCGGTGCGCGCTGCCTGTGGCAGCAGATCGGCGTGGTCAACGAAGCCGCCGCGCAGAAAGCGCGCGACGCCGGCCTGTTCACCGTGCTGGACCGCTGCGTGAAGATCGAGCATGCGCGCCTGTACGGCGGGCTGAACTGGGCCGGGGTGAACACCAGGGTGATCTCCTCGCGCCGCCCCCGACAACTTCCTTACTAGAACCAACATGGCTGCAGACCACGAGTACGGGTTCGGCACCCGCGCCATCCACGCCGGCGCGGTGCCCGATCCGGTGACTGGCGCGCGGGCCACGCCGATCCACCAGACCACCAGCTTCGTCTTCGATTCGGCCGAACATGCGGCCAGCCTGTTCAACCTGCAGACCTTCGGCAACGTCTACAGCCGTATCAGCAACCCCACGGTGGCGGTGCTGGAAGAGCGGATCGCCTCGCTCGAGGGCGGTCGCGCCGCGCTGGCGTGCGCCACCGGCATGGCGGCGCAGATGACGGCGTTGCTGGCGATCCTGAAGGCGGGCGACCACATCGTCGCCGCTTCGACGCTGTATGGCGGCACCGTGGGGCAGTTGGGCATCGGTTTTTCCCGGCTCGGCATCGAAACCACCTTCGTCGACCCGGAAGATCCGGACAACTTCCGGCGCGCGATCCGCGCCAACACCCGCGCGGTGTATGGCGAGACCTTAGGCAATCCGCTGGTGAACGTGCTGGACATCGAAGCCGTGGCCGGCATCGCGCATGAGCATGGGCTGCCGCTGGTGATCGACAACACGGTGGCCAGCCCCTACCTGTGCACGCCGTTCGCCTTCGGCGCCGACATCGTGGTGCACAGCGCCACCAAGTACCTCGGCGGCCATGGCACCACGATGGCCGGCGTGCTGGTGGAGTCGGGCAAGTTCGACTGGGGCTCGCCGCTGTCGAGGGACAAGTTTCAAGAGATGCTGGAGCCGAGCCGCGCCTACCACGGTGTCAAGTTCTACGAAACCTTCGGCGACTTCGGCTACACGATGAAGGCCCGAATGGAGGTCAATCGGACCTTCGGCGCAGCGCTCTCGCCGCTCAATGCCTGGCTGATCTTGCAGGGCGTCGAAACCCTGCACCTGCGAATGCAAGCCCATTGCCGCAACGCGCTGCAGGTGGCGCAGTTCCTGGACCACCATCCGCTGGTGAGCTGGGTGAACTATCCCGGCCTGCCGCAGTCGCCGCATCACGCCCTGGCGAAGAAGCAGTTTCGCTCGATCGACGGCAATCCCGGCGCGTCTGGCATCCTGACATTCGGCATCCAGGCTGCCGACCC
>JAJAZH010000029.1 GCA_026785815.1 Ramlibacter sp.
ATGAGCTATCCGCAGTTGATCCTGACCAATCGCATGAAGGTGCAAGGCTTCATCGTCAGCGAACACATGGAGATCTGGCCTGAGGCATTGAATGAGCTGGGCCTGCTTGTCGGCAGCGGCAAGCTGCGGCCACGCGAGTCGATCGCGCAGGGCCTGGAGGCCGCGCCCGAAGCCTTCCTAGGCTTGCTCAAGGGCCGCAACTTCGGCAAGCAGCTGGTCAAGCTGGCCTGAGGACAAGGCGATGGACAGGGTCCCGCGCACGGGGGAGGAATTCCGCGAGGACCTGCGCAGCCCCGGCTCGCGCAATGCGCAGGCGCGCAGTTGGCTATCGGCCGACGAACTGCTGCCGCTGACACAGCTCGACGCCGTCAAATCATCGCTGGCGATCGGCCAGACCCTGGGCCTGATCGGCGCGGCGCTGCTGCTGGCCATCGCCACCTGGCCCAGCCCATGGATGGCGCTGAGCATCGTCCTGATCGGTGTCTGCCAGCACGGGCTGTTCATCCTGGCGCACGAGGCCGCGCATTACCGCCTGTTCGGCAACCGGCGGCTCAACGACATCGTCGGGCGGGCCGTCGGCATGGTCGGCGGCGTATCGATGTGCACCTATCGGGTCACGCACCGGCTGCACCACAACAACCTGTATTCCCAGGAAGATCCGGACACCGCGATCCACGGCGGCTATCCGCGCGGAAAGGACTATCTCGCCGGCAAGCTGGCGCGCGACGTGCTGGGCCTCAATGCGTGGAAGACCTACGCTTATTTCTTCGGCGCGCCGGCCATCAACGACGACACCCTGCGCGTGGTCCGGCCGCTGGACGACACCTCGCCGCAGTTGCGGGCCGCCGCCCGGGCCGACCGCTGGCTGGTGGTCGGCTTTCACCTGGTGGCGCCGCTGCTGGCGCTGGCCTCCGGTGGCGGACGGGGCCTGCTGATGTACCTGGTGCTGTGGCTGCTGCCACTGCTGACGGTGCTGCAGCCAATCCTGCGGCTGCGGGCGATCTTCGAGCACGGCGGCGTGTACGACCTGAGCTCGCCGCTGACAGCCGCCCGCAGCAATCGCAGCACCGGCTCAGTGGGCGCCTGGATCGCGCGAGGCTTGCTGTTTCCGCACCACGTCAACTACCACCTCGAGCACCACCTGTATCCAGCGGTGCCGCATTACAACCTGCCGCGCCTGCACCAGTTGCTGGCAGACGCAGGCGCGTTGCAGGGCGCCGAGGTGCGGGATGTCGGCGACACCTGGCGCACCGTGTTTTCTGACCGGCTGCGAGATGCGTGACCGAACCACGACATGCGAGCGATGCCGCGATGTGCAAGCAGCCCGTCATTGCGGGCTCGACCCGCAATCCAGACCTCGTCGATCCATCACGGATCCCGGACCGTGTTCGGGATGACAGCGAACCGGAGCCACCATGCCGACTGAACTGATCCTGCATCACTACCCGACGTCGCCGTTCTCCGAAAAGATCCGGCTGATCATGGGTCTGAAGAAACTGGCGTGGAAGTCGGTCCACATTCCGTCGATCATGCCCAAGCCGGACGTGCAGGCGCTCACCGGCGGCTACCGCAAGACGCCGATCCTGCAGGTGGGTGCCGACATGTATTGCGACAGCGCGCTGATCTGCGACGTGCTGGAGCATGTGCAGCCCGAGCCGACGCTGTACCCGGCCCACCTCAAGGGGGTGTGCCGGATCTTTTCGCAGTGGGCCGACGGCTCGCTGTTCTGGGCCTCGATGGCGTACAACCTGCAGCCCAGGGGTGCGGCCCACTTGTTCGGGGACTCGCCGGACACCGCAAAAGCCTTTGGCGAAGACCGCAAGGCGATGGCGATCAACATGACGCGCCTGCGGCCAGCCGATGCCACCTCGGCGTACCGCTCGTACCTGCGGCGGATCGCGCACATGGCCGACGAGCACGACTTCCTGTTCGGCATCGCGCCCTGCGTCGCCGACTTCGCGGCCTACCATCCGCTCTGGTTCACCCGGACCCGGGTGCCGGTGCTGGCGGACATCCTGGACGCCACGCCATCGGTGCCGGAGTGGATGGACCGCATGCATGCGCTGGGCCAGGGCCTGCCGGAGAAATTGACGTCCGGCGACGCGGTCGAGGTGGCCGCGAAAACCGAACCGCGTCCGCCCGGCGCCAACCTGCTGGTCGACAGCGCGTTCCAGGATGACCATGGCCTGGCGCTCGGCAGCCGGGTCTCGATCAGTCCGGAGAGTTTCGGCCCGGAATCGACCGAAGGCGAGCTGGTCGCCGCCACCCGCACCCATTACAGCCTGCGCCGCACCGATCCGCGCGCCGGCACGGTTCACGTCCATTTCCCCCGCATCGGCTATGTATTGAAGAAGGCAGACAACGCATGATCACGGACTTCAAGGGCAAGACGGCGGTCCTCACCGGAGCCGGTTCGGGGTTCGGCCTCGAATGTGCGCGCATCGGCGCCCGCCTGGGCATGAACCTGGTGCTGGTCGACGTGCAGCAGGATGCGCTCGACCGGGCGCGCCAGGAGATCGAGGGCACCGGCGCGCAGGTGCTGGCGCGCAAGGTCGACGTGTCGCAGGCGCAGCAGATGGAAGACCTGGCGCAGGTGGTCCGGCAGCGGTTCGGCGCGCCGCACTTCGTCTTCAACAACGCCGGCGTCGGCTCGGGCGGCATGGTCTGGGAGAACTCGGTCAAGGACTGGGAGTGGGTGCTGGGCGTCAACCTCTGGGGCGTGATCCATGGCGTGCGCCTGTTCACGCCGATGATGCTGGAAGCCGCGAAGAAAGACCGGTCCTGGCAGGGCCACATCGTCAACACCGCCAGCATGGCCGGCCTGCTGACGCCGCCCAACATGGGCATCTACAACGTCAGCAAGCATGCGGTAGTGAGCTTGACCGAGACCCTCTACCAGGACCTGCGGCTGGTCTCGGACCAGATCGGCGCCAGCGTGCTGTGTCCTTATTTCGTTCCCACCGGCATCAGCCGCAGCCACCGCAACCGGCCGGACCAGCTGGCCGACGAAAAGCCGACCCAGAGCCAGCTGATCGGCCAGGCCATGAGCGACAAAGCCGTCGGGTCCGGCAAGGTCACCGCGGCCGAAGTGGCGCAGATGGTGTTCGACGGGATCGCCGCCGACCGGTTCTACATCTTCAGCCACCCCAAGGCGCTGGGCAACCTGCAAAGCCGGATGGAGGCGATCCTGCAGATCCGCAATCCGCCCGACCCATTTATCGCCAAGCCGGAAATCGGCGAGAAACTGAAGGCGCAGCTGCGCGGCACGCGACCGGGCGGCGGCTGACAAGGAGACGAAACTCAGAGCCGGGTTTCTCTGCACTGGTCGGGCCGGGGTTGCGAATACCATGGGATGCACACCCGAGGAGACCGTCCAATGAAGCTGCTCACCGCCACGCTCGGCGCCGTCCTGGCTGCCACTGTCACCGCGACTTCGCCGCCCGCCGCAGCACAGGATTTCCCCGCCAGGCCGATCCGCCTGGTGATCCCGTTTCCACCCGGGGGCGGCACCGATTTTGTTTCGCGCGTGGTTGCGACCGCGCTGGCCGAGCACCTGAAGTGGCAGGTGGTGCCTGAGAACCGGCCGGGCGCCTCGGGCAATATGGCGATCGCGCAGGTCGGCCAGGCCGCGCCAGACGGCTACACCATCGTGATGGGACAGTCCGACAACATGGCGCTCGGCCCCTACCTGTACGCCAACGTCGGCTACGACACGCTGCGCAGTTTCGTCCCGATCGTGCAGGTGTCCGAAGCGCCGCTGGCGCTGGTCACCAATGCGGGCGCCACCGGCCCGCTGCGGCTGGCCAGCGTGGCCGACCTGATCACCAAGGGCAAGACCGGTCCCGGCATCAGCTGGGCGACCGCCGGCAACGGCAGCATGGGCCACCTGTACGGCGAACAATTCAAGTCGGTGACGGCGATCGGCCTGCTGCAGGTGCCCTACAAGGGCGCTGCCCCGGCGCTGGCCGACGTGATGGGCGGCCAGGTCGATGTCGCCATCCTGTCGGTGCCCTCGGTGCTGGGCCTGGTCAAGGGCGGCAAGCTGATCCCGGTGGCAGTGACGACCGGCAAGCGCTCGTCGATGCTGCCCAATACACCGACGCTGGACGAAGCCGGAGTCAAGGGCGTGGAGGCGGGCATCTGGCTCGGCCTGTTCGCCCCGGCCGGGACGCCGCCGGCCATCGTCGCCAGACTGAACACCGAGATCAACAAGGTGCTGCAGTTGCCCGACGTGCGCGACAAGATCCTCAACGGCGGAGCGGTTCCTGTCGGTGGATCGTCCGAGGACTTCGCTGCATTCCTGCGCACCGATTACGCCAAATGGGGCCGGATCGTCAGGGACTCCGGCGTCAAGCTCACGCCCTGAGCGAAGGGGCTCCGCCCATGCAGCTTGCCGGCATCCGCGTTGTCGACCTGACCCGCATCCTCTCCGGTCCGTTCTGCTCGATGTTCCTGGCGGACATGGGGGCGGAGGTGATCAAGATTGAGCATCCGGAGCACGGCGATCCGGTGCGCCAGCAAGGCGAGGAGCGCAACGGCTATTCGCTTTACTTCGCCACCTTCAACCGCAACAAACGGTCGCTCACGCTCGACCTGCGCAGCGAAACGGGCAAGGAGATCCTGCGCGATCTGCTGCGCCGGGCCGATGTGGTGGTCAACAACTACCGTCCCGGCGTGATGGACAAGATGGGGCTCGGGCGCGACGCCCTGCGGGCCCTGAAACCCGACCTCGTGAGTTGCCATGTGACCGGTTTCGGCCTCGACGGTCCCTACCGCGACCGGCCCTCGTTCGACTTCATCGCGCAGGCCATGAGCGGCTTCATGAGCGTCAACGGCGTCGAGGGCGGGCCGCCGATGCGGGCCGCGCCGCCGATCTCGGACCTGGTGGCGGGCAGTTACGCGGCCATGGGCATCCTGGCGGCGCTGGTCCGGCGCGGCCGCACCGGCGAAGGCGAAGAGGTGTCGGTCGCGATGACCGACAGCATGACCAGCATGCTCGCGTTCCTCGCCACCAATTTCTTCGCCACCGGCCGCCAACCGCTGCGCACCGGCAACGACCATGCGCTGGCGGCGCCGTACGGACTGTTCGAGGCCGCCGACGGGCAGATCGCCGTGGCGCCGTCCAACGACAGCTACTACTTCAAACTGATGGCGGCGCTGGGACTCGACCATTTGCGGGAGCATCCGGATTTCCAGACCAATGCCGACCGGTTCGAGCAGCGCGCCGCCATCAACGCCGAGATCAACGCCCGCACCCGCAGCGCAACGGTGGCGCACTGGATCGACAAGCTCAATGGCGCCGGCGTTCCCTGCGGCCGCGTGTTGAGCCTGCAGGAGGTGTTCGACGATCCGCAGACCCGGCACCAGCAGATGCGCGTGACGATCGACCATCCGCAGCATGGGCCGCTCGACGTGCTCGGTTTTCCGATCAAGTTTTCCGACGACCCTTGCCGCATGCACCGACCGCCGCCAGGGCTGGGCGCGGACACCGAGGCCATCCTGGCCGAACTCGGGCACGATACGGCTGCCATCGCCACGCTGCGCGCCCACCACATCATCTGAACTGCCTCGCCGCAGGACGCAGGAGAATCGACATGTCCTACCTACCCGCTTCCGATTCGGACCGCCTGGTGCTGGTGACCGAAGTCGGCACCCGCGACGGCTTCCAGTCCGAGCCGGAATTCATCCCGACCGAAACCAAGGCGCAGGTGATCAACGCGCTGATCGGCGCCGGCGTCCGCAGCTTCGAGGCCACTTCGTTCGTGTCGCCGCGCGCGGTGCCGCAATTGGCCGATGCCGCGCAAGTCATGGCGCTGATCGAGCGCCGGCCCGGCGTGCGGCTCACCGGCCTGGTGCCCAACGCGCGTGGCGCCGAGCGCGCGGCCGCCGCAAAGGTCGACATGATGGCGTCCTTCGTGTCGGCTTCGGAGACGCACTGCCGCGCCAACCTCAACAAGTCGCTCGACGCGGCGCTGGCGGACTTCTCCGAGCTGGCGGCGATCGCGCGCCGCTTCGGCATCCCGCTGCGGGGCGCGGTCGCCACTGCGTTCGGCTGCCCGTTCGAGGGCGAGGTGTCGATCGACAACGTCCTCAAGCTGGTCGGCGCGTACCTGGAGGGCGGGGCGCGCCACATCTCGCTCGGCGACACCACGGGCATGGCGACGCCGCCGGTGGTCACCCGCACTGTCGAGGCGATCCGCAGCCGTTTCCCCGAGGCCATCATTGCGCTGCACTTCCATAACACCCGCGGCATCGGCCTGGCCAACGTGATGAACGGGCTGGACCTGGGCGTGCGCGAATTCGAATCGTCGATCGGCGGGCTGGGCGGCTGCCCGTTCGCGCCGGGCGCCACTGGCAACATCTGTACCGAGGACCTGGTGTACCTGCTGCACGAGTGCGGCTACCAGACCGGCATCGACCTCGACGCGCTCGCCGACGTGGCGCGCCAGGTGCAGACCGTCATGGGACGCGCGCTGCCCGGCCAGTTCATGCGGGCCGGTCCGCGGCTCAAGCTCAGTTCTCTGGAGTCGGTTCGGCGCGCGGTCGGCTAAAGGCAATGGAACCACCTCCAGCGTCCGCTGCAGGCCTTTGCCTGTTCGACACGCAGATCGGCCCGTGCGCCATCGCCTGGCGGTCGAAGATGATTGCTGGGGTGCTGCTGCCAGAAGACGAGCCGGCGCAAACCGGTCCGCGCATGCAGCGCCGCTTTCCCGACGCCGTGCCGGCCACTGCTCCCGACTGGGTGCAGGCGGTGATCGAACGGATCCAGCGCCTGCTGGAGGGCGGCGCCGACGACCTCGGCGACGTGCCGCTGGACATGAATGGCGTTCCCGAATTCAACCAGCGTGTGTACAGCGTGACGCGGGCGATCGCACCCGGCCAGACCCTCAGCTATGGCGAAGTCGCGACCAGGTTGGGCGAACCCGGCGCCGCGCGCGCCGTTGGCCAGGCGCTGGGGCACAACCCGTTCGCGCCGATCGTTCCCTGCCATCGGGTCCTGGCAGCCGGCAAACGTTCCGGCGGTTTTTCGGCCGGTGGCGGCGTCGCTACCAAACTCATGATGCTGCAGATCGAAAGGGCGCAGCTCGGCGCCGGGCCGGGCCTGTTCGATTAGCCACTCAGCAGCCGAGACCGAGCGCCTGCAGCGGTTTTCCGGAGCGCTTCTCGAACACCACCAGGTTGATCTGGCGCGGATGGCCGGCCGCGCCGGGGATGGCGCGAAAGACCAGTCTGGCGCTGCCCTGGTTGTCGCCTGCCGGCGCGTATCGGCGGACCACGAAATCGTCTTACAACATCAACGGATGAACCACGGTGGCGTCGGTCGCTCGCAGCCGCTGATCTGCGCCGCGGGTGTCGAGGCGGCTGTCGATTTCGGCCAGCCGGGTGGCCAGGGTCCGGTTCATCAGGTCGAGTTGGGTGCGCAGCTCGCGCTGCCCGTCCGCGACGGCTTTTTCCAGTTCGGTCGCGGCGATGGCTTCGCGCTGGTGCAGGTCCTTCAGCGTTGAGTCCAGGTGCTGGCGCAGGTCGGTGAACCGCGACGCCTCGGCCTTGTCGGCCAGGTCGCGCTGAGCCTGCAGC
>JAJAZH010000030.1 GCA_026785815.1 Ramlibacter sp.
GCCCAACACAATCGGGCCGACGGCGGGGACCTCGGCCGCCATCAGCTCCGCAGAGAACGCGTGCTCCTCAAGGATTTGCGCGTCGCTCCAGCGGCCGGGCCGGTAGAACTTGGCGACGACACTCTCGTTGCCGTCGTATGGGTCTTCCAGGTGCACTTGATAGACCCGGTTCTCGTAGGAACTGAGGCCCAGGAGCCGGCCGTCGCCGTGCAAACCAACCGAAGAAAGGGCGTCGAGCACAACATCGGGCGTCAACTGCTCATAGGGGTGGGAGGACATGGACCATTCTCGCCCGTTGCCTGACCCGCAAAAGAAAAGCCCGCCGGTCCAGGCCGGCGGGCCGTTCAGACCGACAAGCGGGACGTCAGACCAGGGTGACCTTGACCTCGATGTTGCCGCGGGTGGCATTGGAATAGGGGCAGACCTGATGCGCAGCGTCGACCAGCTTCTGGGCCGCAGCGCGGTCCATGCCCGGCAGGCTGACGTCGAGGCGCGCGGAGATGCCGTACGCCTCACCCACCTTGCCCAGGTCGACGCTGGAGTCGATCGACAGGTCGGCCGGCACCGAGATCTTCTGCATCCCGGCAACGGCCTTGATCGCGCCGATAAAGCAGGCGGCATAACCGGCGGCGAACAGCTGCTCCGGATTGGTTCCGGTGCCGGCGGTTCCTGGCGAAGACAGCTTGACGTCAAGGCGGCCGTCATCGCTGCGGGCTGCGCCGTCGCGGCCGCCCGTGGTGTGGGCCTTGGCGGTGTAGAGGACTTTTTCGAGTTTTGCAGTCATGGGAGCTCTTTCTGGAGTGGGTTGAATGGGTCAGGCGTTCAGGCGCTGTCGCAGCGCTTGCACCTGGCGGGTGAGGGAAATCAGTTCGGATGCCGGACATTGGGCGGCGTCCACGATGCACGCGGGAATTGCGGCCGCGCGCGCCTTGAGCTTGCGCCCGACGGCGGTCAAGGTGATATGAACCCGCCGTTCGTCGTCGAGAGCGCGGATCCGCACGATCGATCCAGCCGCTTCCATCCGCTTGAGCAGGGGCGTCAGGGTTCCGGAATCGAGCGACAGCCGCTCGCCCAGTTCGGACACCATCAATCCGTCGCGTTCCCACAGCACCAGCATGACCAGGTACTGCGGGTAAGTCAGCCCGAGCTCGGCCAGCAGGGGCTTGTACAGCTTGGTCATGGCCAGCGACGCTGAATACAGGGCAAAGCAGAGCTGATTGTCCAGCTCCAGCTGGCGGGTGCTGGGGATCGCTGCGCGCATGCCCGAATTATAGCCCGCAATTAGATTGTGCGCAATTTACGTTGCCGGAGCTTGCCGCGTGGATTCACTTCAGGCGGCTTTCAAGGTCTTCTTCGGGGCCACGACTGCCCGCGTGGCCATCACTTCATCCAGCAGCGAGTCCAGCAGCATCATGTCCCGATAGATGCCGAGTGTCAGCAGCGGCGGACCGGAATTTTTCTTCCGGCTCAGCGCATCCCCGAGCATCCACCGCAGGATGAACAGCCGGGCATCGCGAAAGGGCCACTTGCGCGGCAAGTCCTGACAGAGCTGCTGGTCGTCGGCCAGGGATTCGGTCGCGGTGGAAGGCGCCTTCCATTGCGGCGCATTCTGGCCGAAGCGGGCACGGAACGCGTCACGCGCCAGGTCCCATTCTTCTGCCTGCGCCAACTCTTTGTACAGCTCGCGCAACTCCAGGAAAATCCAGGGGCTGGTGTACCGGAAGTCGATCAGATGCTCTTCCAGCAGGACAGCCGCGGCGCTCAAGTTCCGCTGCATACGAAGTTGCTCGAGGGTCTCGTGCAGTTGGTGCAGATCGACCAAAGTGGCTTCGCGACGGGACGCCGTCTCGCCCAGGACCGACGCGTAAGAGACCGGCGCGCTGTTCAGGTCAGGGCTGTTGGGGAGCGTCACGTCCAGCCCGGTGGGCGCGGGCTGTTTCCGGGCAGCGCCGCGCCGGGTCGGCCAGAGCGCGGAATCGGCTTCCATCTGCAGCTGCACGCGGCGGCGGCGCTCGTAGACCCAGCCAACCCCAGCCGCCAGCGCAATGCTGGCCAGCGACCAGGTGATCTCCGCAGGTGGCGCAGCCGCCAGGCGCTGCGCCGTGTCGACGCTGGGATCGGCTGCGAAGTCGGCCAACTGTGAGCGTCCCAGAGCGGCTGTGGAAGCCGGTGCTGTCTCTTTGGAGGCGGGGGTGCTTGCCCGGACGCCCGCCGGACGTTGCACCGGAACCTGTTGCAGCTCGCGACTCGCCCGCAGCGAGAGCGCGCCCTCGGGATCGGGTTCGGTGTGCGGCGGAACACGAATTTCGGCGGTCAAGAATTTCCCAGAGCTTGAAATCGTGTGCGAATGTTATAAGCGGACCGGAAGTTTAGCTAGAGCCGCTGTGGTTTTTGGCATCAAAGATGAGCTGGAGAGGCTGAGCCGACGCCGTTCAAGGGCGTCCAGGCGGGTGCGGACGGCCGTAGCCTAGAATTTTCGTTCCCTCACTCCGATTGAACGATGTGCCCGATCGCCTTGCGGTGACGCCGCAATACC
>JAJAZH010000031.1 GCA_026785815.1 Ramlibacter sp.
CCAATGAGTGCATCGAAACCAAGGACGGACCGACGATCTGGGAAGACCACTTCTACCCCGAGATCATCGATCCCGACAGCGGTAAGCCGGTTGCGGACGGCGAGTTCGGTGAACTGGTTTTCACCAGCCTGACCAAGGAGGCGCTGCCGATCATCCGCTACCGCACGCGCGACCTGACGCGGCTGTTGCCGGGCACCGCCCGCACCATGCGGCGGATGGAAAAGATCACCGGCCGCAGCGACGACATGATGATCGTGCGCGGCGTGAACGTGTTCCCCAGCCAGATCGAGGAGCTGATCCTGAGGCGCCCGGAGCTGGCTCCGCATTACCAGTGCATCCTGACTCGGGAAGGACCGCTGGACGAACTGACGGTGGCGGTTGAAACGCGGCCCGGCACGCAGCCCGGCTCGGCTGCGGCGGAGCGTGCCGCGCAACTGCTGCAGCACGAGATCAAGACCTACATCGGAACGTCGGCACGGGTCGAACTGCGGCCCGAAGGCGGGGTGGAGCGCAGTGCCGGCAAGGCCAGGCGCGTGCTGGACCAGCGCGTCGGGAAACGCTAGCGCTGCTCGACCTTCTCCGCGAACAAATCGACAAAGGCATCGCCGAGGCTGACCTTGATTCGCACCGGCAGGTATTGCAGTGACGGGGCGAACCACATTTCGGCAGTGATGTTTCCGCGCGGGTTGGCCAGCGGCCGGGGCTTGAGGTGGAAAGCCTCCACCGGGCCGAGTTCCGGCGTCTTCAGGATCACTTTCTCGAAAACGTCATAGGTCCAGAAATCGACCCCGCCGGGCCTGGCCATCCAGAAGCTGACCGATCCTCCCACCTCCAGCGGCTGCTGGCCGGAAGAAAACCGGTGACTCAGCTCGACGAACTGGCTGGCCGTGTCCTGCACGCCCGCCGGTCGCGCAACCTGGCTGCCGTCGGTCAGCACCACGCGGCTGTCTTGCAACAACACCGAGCGCCGTCTGCCGGCGCGCGTTTCCTCGTACGCCTTCGGTAACAGGCCTTGTGGAGTGACCTGGCCCTGGCTGGTCATCACCAGGCTGACCAGGCCCAGGTCGATATCGACGCGGGTCTGGTAACCATCGCCCTCGCGTTGCCACAGGACCCGCGCGGTGCCGTGCAACTCGCCGCGGAAAAAGCCGCCCACCTTGTAGCTCAGGCGCGTGTCGGGGGGCCAGCTGTCCAGCGGCGCAGCACCCGCAGCCGCGAGGCTGGGCGTGGCATTCGTGGCCGTGGACTCGGCCGTGGACTCGGCCGGGGTGGGGCCGACGGAAGTCGCCGGCGGCGCAGGGATTGCATCCGGAGCGGTCACAGCCGCAAGCGCCGGCTCGGGGCTGGGCACGCTGGGCGGGTCCGGCTCGCGTGCGGCGGAACGATCTGGCGCGGATGGGACAACGCTGCTCTCGACTTCTTTCACGGGGTTTGCAACGGTCGTGGTGCTGCCCTGCGCGGTGGACACTTCCACCGACTGCAGTGCTGGCGTCGCTGGCGGGATCCTGGCGGCGTCTGCCGCGCCAACCGGGGGCGGCGAGGGCGCCTGTTGTTGCAGCATCCGGGTGAACATCGGCGCTGCCATCAACCGCAGGGCAGCCAGCCCCTGCGCCTGTTGCGTCAACCACTGCAGCGCCAGGCCGTGCCCCACCAGCACAGCCACCAGCAGTCCGGCGATCAGTCGGTTGCGTCGAGCCACAAGAGTGCCAGCGCGGCGTCGCGCAGGACCAGCCGCCAGGTGTTGACAGCAGCCGGCAAGACCAGCTCCAGCCGCAACATGCGGCGATCGCGCGCGACCACCGCGATCACTTTCTTGTGGGCACCGGCATACAAGCCCAGGTCATCCAGTTTGGTCATGCGCCAGCCTTTGCCCGCCACCTCGACACCCAGCCACTCGTCATTGGCGGCGATCCCGGCGGCCTCGGCGGCGCCGCCCCGCAGCACCTGTTTGATCTGCACACCGCTGGTTTCGGTGACCCGCAGGCCCAGCCGCTGCGCCAGCTGGGCCGGCTCCTCCAGCACCACCACGCCGTGCTTTTGCAGCAGTTCTTCCAGCGGCAACTCGCGGGTGCTGTGGACCCAGGCGGTCAGCTCCCGGGTGAAGGCCCGGCCGCCCAGCTCGCGCAGCACCGCGGCAAAGTCGGCCTCGGTCATCGGCCCCGCCTTGCAGCGCAGCCACAGGGCGCGCATCACCTGGTCCAGCGAGGTATTGCCCTCCGCTCGCAGCAGAAGGTCGAAGCACAGCGCCACCAGCGAGCCCTTGGTGTAGTAGCTCACAGTGGCGTTGGCGGTGTTCTCGTCCTGGCGGTAGTACTTCACCCAGGCATCGAAACTGGCCTGCGCCGCCGCCTGGACTTCGCGCCCGGGGGTCTGCAGCACCTGGTTGATCGTCTTGTTCAGCAGCTTGAGGTAGGTTGCATCGTCGATCAGACCGGCCCGCCGCAGCAACAGGTCGTCGTAGTAGCTGGTGAACCCTTCGAAAAACCAGAGCAGCTGCGTATAGTTCTCCGTGCTGTAGTCGTAATGGGTGAACTCCGCTGGGCGCAGGCGCTTGACATTCCAGGTGTGGAAGTATTCGTGGCTGATGAGTCCCAGCAGGGTGGGGTAGCCCTCCGCGGGCCGGCTCTCGCCGATGCGAGGCAGGTCGCGGCGGGAGGCGATCAGCGCCGTGGAATTGCGGTGCTCGAGTCCGCCATAACCGTCGTCCACCACGTTCAGCATGAACAGGTAGCTCTTGAACGGCGGCCTCCTGCGATCGTGCCAGAAACGGATCCCGGTTTCGCAGACCTTCTGGGTGTCGGCCAGCAGGCGGGCCGAGTCGAACGATTCCGCGGCGCCTGCGACCACCAGTCGGTGCGCAACGCCGCCCGCCTTGAATTCGCCGCTCCAGAAGGCGCCCATTTCGACCGGGCCGTCGACCAGTTCGTCGTAATCTGCCGCCAGGTAGGTGCCGAAGCCCCGCTTGTTGACCTTGTACGGCGTCAGTCCGGTGGCGACCTGCCAGTGACTGATCGGGTTCGAGCTGAGCACCTCCAGCGCGTGGACCCGGCTCTCCTGTCCATGCACCTTCAGGCACAGGCTGGTGCCGTTGAAGAAGCCGCGGCCCAGGTCGAGCCAGGCTGTGCGCACCGAGTTGTCGAAGGCGTAGACCTCGTAGCTGAGCACCAGGGCGCTGCTGGGGACGCAGTCGATCTGCCAGTTGGATTTATCGAGCTGCTGCACCGCGACGCTGCGACCCTGCTGGCGTGCCGTCAGCCGCTGGAGATTCTTGGAAAATTCCCGGATCAGGTAACTGCCGGGAATCCACACCGGCAGCGAGACGTGCTGCTGGAGCTCCGGCTGGGCAATCGTCAGCGTGATGCGAAATAGGTGGGCGTGAAGGTCAGCGGCTTCGACCTGGTAATGAAGGCTGGCGCTGCGCAGGGACGAAGTGGGCATCGGATCGATGATACGCAAGCCCCGCAGGACCGCCGGCGTGACCGGCAGCGCTTGCGCCAGGGCAAAAACTACTTCGCCTCAGCCAGGTATTTCTCGACCTGCGCCGCCGGGATCGCGCCCGGTACCCTCGAGCCGTCGCCAAAAAATATCGTCGGCGTGCCGGTGATCTTGTGCTTCTTGCCGAATTCGAGATTGCGTGCGATCGCGCTGGCGTCGCACGACGCGGCCGGAATCGCCTGGTCGCGCACCATCAGGTCCAGCCAGGCCTTGCCCTTGTCGCGGGCACACCAGATGTTGCGCGACTTTTCCGAGGAGTCCGGGCCCAGGATGGGATACAGGAACATGTGGATCGTCACGTTGTCGATCTTCTGCAGGTCGCGTTCGAAACGCTTGCAGTAGCCGCAGTTGGGATCCTCGAATACCGCCATCTTGCGCTTGCCGTTGCCACGCACGATCGTGAAGGCGTCCTTCACCGGCAGCGTGTCGAAATCGACAGCAGTCAGTTTTTCGACCCGCTCTTCGGTCAGGTTGCGCTTCTGGCGGGCGTCGATGATGCTGCCCTGGATCAGGTAGTTGCCCTCGGAATCGGTGTACAGGATTTCGGTGCCCACCCGAACCTCCCAGATGCCATTGAGCGGCGTGCGGCTCACCTCGTCGATCTTCTGCAATTGCGGAATGCGCTCACCCAGGTTCTTGCGGATGGTCGCTTCCTGCGCCTGCGCCAGCGGCGCCGCGAAGCTGGCCGCGGCGAGTGCTGCGAGCAGCGAGATCTTGATCAACTTCATCGTTCGTCCATTCTTGACTGATAGGCCTAAAGCCGCCCCATTGCCTGCCGGGCGACCCACTGTTTCACCGGTCCACTGTGCTCGAAACCCTTCATCCCCCAGTTGCGCAGCAGCGACCAGGCGCCGTCGGGCCGCGCAAACAGCTGCTGCAGCCCGTCGGTGGTGGCGCCCATCGCCAGCACGTCGGCTTTGCGCGAGCGTTCGTACCGCCGTAACAGCTTCCAATCGTCGACGCCGCGCCAGTATTCGCGTCCGTGCAGCACGCCGGCAAGGGCCTTGGCGTCGGCGAGACCCAGATTCAGCCCCTGTCCCGCCAATGGATGAACGGTATGGGCGGCGTCACCGGCCAATGCCCAACCCGGTCCGCACCAGCGGTCCGCCCGCGCCAGCTGAAGCGGCCACGCGGCCCGCTCGGATGCCAGCACCAGGGCTCCCATTGCGCCGCCGGTCGCCGCTTCAACTTCCCGCGCAAATGCGGCCGCGTCAAGTGCCAGCAGTGCGTCTGCCCGTTCTTCCCTGACTGACCACACCAGCGCCACCGAGTTCCCCAGAGCACCCGCATTCGTGCCTCCCATCGGCAACAAGGCAGTGATTTCACCCTCGGCAAACCACTGCCGGGCAATCGAGCCATGGGGTTTTTCGCAGGTCAGTCGGGCCGCGATGGCACGTTGCGTATACGAAGTCACCTCGAACTGGACCCCGAACTCCGCCCGGGTCGCACTCGCACGGCCTTCGCAGACCACGGTCAGCGCCGCTGGCCGGGGCGACTCGAGTCGTTCCACTAACGGCTGGAAGCGCAAGGCTTCGTCGAGCCGCAGCTGCAGGGCCGCGACGTCGACGATCCAGGCGAGCGCTGCCACGCCTTGGTCCGCCGCGATAAAGCTGACCTCGCCGCCCTCGTCGCCATGCACCTGCATCCCGACCACCGGTGTCACGTGGGCCTCGTCCGGCCAGGCCCTCAGCATCTCGAGCAGCTCCCGGGATGCCGGGTTGAGCGCGTAGGCGCGGACGTCGGCTGAAACGCCGGCCAGCGGCGGATGGTCGACCAGCCCGACGCGCAGGCGTTCACGCGCCAACAGCAGCGCCAGGGTGCGGCCGACGACGCCGGCGCCGCGGATGCAGACATCGAGTGCAGCGGTCATGGACTGATTGTAGGAGCGGGGCACAATGCCGGCTGTCCTGCGCGAAACGCGTCCCCTGAGGAAATGTCTTGAGTTCGCCCGAAATTACCGCACGCATTGAACGCCTGTTCGTCTATCCCATCAAGTCCTGCGCCGGCGTCGAACTGGACCAGGCCGTGCTGACCGAGACCGGGCTCGACCTCGACCGCGCCTGGATGGTCGTCGACGAACGTGGCGAGTTCGTGACGCAACGCGAGCTGCCCAGGATGGCGCTGGTCCGGCCCCAGCTCAAGATCCACGAGGTGGTGCTGCGGGCGCCCGGCATGCTGGCCTTGCACCTGCAGATCGACACGGTGGAACAACCGGCCCAGGTGCGCCTCTGGGACGAGAGCGTCAGCGCTTACGACATGGGGCCGATCGCCGCCCAGTGGTTCAGTGATTTCCTGGGCCGCAAGCTTCGACTGGTGCGCTTCGATCCGGATTTTCGCAGGCTGTCGGATCGGCGCTGGACTGGCGAACTGGAGGCCGCGAACCAGTTCAACGACGGCTACCCGCTGCTGGTGTTGAGCCAGGCCTCGCTCGAACTGCTCAATGAAAAGCTGGCCGCTGCCGGCCGCCCTGCTGTCGGGATCGAGCGGTTCCGGCCGAACATCGTGCTGTCGGGATTGCAGGCCCACGATGAAGACCGGATCGCGCTGTTCGAGGTCGATGCGCAGGCGCCAGTGCGTCTGAAAGCCGTCAAGCCCTGTCCACGCTGCCCGATACCGGACATCGATCCGGCCACGGCGGAAATCGACACCGCGGTGAGCCAGACCCTGCAGGCTTACCGCAGCGACGAACGGCTCAATGGCGCGATCAGCTTCGGCATGAACCTAGTCGTGGTGCACGGCTTCGACGAGACTCTGAAAGTCGGCCAGGCTGTCCGCGCCGATTTCGGGTTCTAGGCCGCAGCGGGTCCCTGCGCTAGCGGCGACAGGCCGGAGTCTACGGCCGGCGCCGGGTCGGCGGCGGCGCCGCCCAGGAACCGGATCGGGCGGCTGGTGTTGGGCCGCATCGTCGCCAGCAGTTCACCCAGTGCTGGCGCGAGTTCCAGCGGCTCCAGCCGGACTTCGTCGAGCAAGGCGGCAGCGATGTGGAACTGCAGGCTGACTTCCGGGTTCTGGCCCTTGATCGGCATCAATCCTGCGGCGACCACGCGAGCGGCACGGTCGGTCACGGTCACCCGCGACCGCGTCTGCTCCAGGATCAGCCCGAAGCGGGCCTCGCCAATCCGGCTGAGCGTGTCAATCTCCCGCAGGAAGTGGCGCAGCTTGATCACGCTGCGCAGCAGGCTCTGCTCTGCGACGACCGAGCCGTACTGTTCCTTGATCCGCGGGTGATTGACCAGATCGATGACGAGCACCGCAGCGCTTTCGCCGTCCTGCCGATGGCGCGCAACGCACTGGCGCAGCCGATCCTGGAACAGGTGCGGCGCCAGCAGCCCCGTGAGCGCGTCCTGGCTCGACAGGGCCAGTTCGCGAATGGTCGCTCCGTGGCGCTCGCGCGAATGGATGCCCAGCGCCAGCAGCAGCAGCGGAACCTGCACTGCCATCGCAGCGACCAGTGCGTACTGGTTGCCCCAGGAAACCGGCGCCAGACCGAACACGCGCATCACGGTCAGGGCAACCGCGATCGCGAACGGCACGTAAGCAGCCAGGATCCAGAGGCTGGCCCGATCGCCCTCGCGCCAGGACCGCCAGGCGATCAGGATGTTGAGGCCGCACGCCAACGCCAGGTACGAGCCGAGCAAGATCACGCCGGCAGGCCGCGCAACGACCAGATACACCAGCATCAGCAGCGGCACCGCGAATGCGCACGCCCGGGCCGTTGCGGCCAGCCGAGGCGCGCGCGACACGATGCCGCTCAAGTCGCGCACGAACAGGATGGCCGTGGCGGCGGAGAGCAGCGCCAGGACTCCCTGCGCGGCGTCGCCGACGACGCCGGAATGCGGCCATAGCAGGTGCGATCCGGCGCCGGTGAAGGCGGCCATGGCCAGCGCCATGGTGCTGGCATAGACGGCGTAGCCGAGAAAGGCGCGGTCCCGGTACACCCAGCTCTGGGCCAGGCAGGCGATGATCAGCAGTCCGAGTCCGCCGAACACCAGGCCGAGGCCGAGGTATGCCACCTGCGTGCGCTGCAGGTGGTCGGACGCCGGGGCGATGCGCAGCGGAATGCTGGAACGGGCACCGTGCTGCACCTTGAGGTAGACGTCGCGAGCTTCGCCGGGTGGAACGTTGAGCAGGAACGCCGGATAGCGGCCCGGCACCGGCCAACTCGCGACGGCGATCTTGTCGCCGGCGCTTTGGGCCGTCCATGCGCCGGACCGGTCCTGCTGGTACAGCGTCACGAAATCGAGGGAGGGCAACGCAATCTCCGCCACCCACGCCGACTGCGAGGCCGCCGGCCGCTGCAGCCGAAGCTGAAACCAGAGCGCGCCGCTGGCGCCGAGCGCATGGATCTGGTCGGAACGGATCGGCGTGAAATTCCGGCGGGTGGCGAGCAACTGCGCGAAGGTGACAGAGCCGCCCGGATCGGTCCACTGCCAACCCGGGAGTGTGTCGCTGACGGCGTGGTTGCTATCGTCCAGTACCACAGACGGCGGCGGATTCTGGCTACCCGTCTTCTGGGCGCTGGCTGGCCCCACGCTGCAGCAAAGCACGGTCAGCCAGGCCACGGCCCACGGAGCGAAGACGCTCTTGCACACGGACAGCAGGTGCGACAGGAGCCATCGCATACACTTTCGGACTTGAATTTCTGGAACTGACATGAGCTTGAAGTGCGGCATTGTAGGACTGCCCAACGTCGGAAAGTCCACCTTGTTCAATGCCTTGACCAAGGCGGGAATCGCCGCGGAAAACTATCCTTTTTGCACGATCGAGCCGAATGTCGGTGTGGAGGAACTGCCCGACCCACGCCTGACCCAGCTGGCGACCATTGTCCAGCCCGAGCGAGTCGTTCCGGCGATTGTCGAGTTCGTGGACATCGCCGGGCTGGTGGCCGGCGCCAGCAAGGGAGAGGGGCTGGGCAACCAGTTCCTGGCCCACATCCGCGAAACCGATGCGACCGTGAATGTGGTGCGCTGCTTCGACGACGAGAACGTCATTCACGTCGCCGGCAAGGTCGACCCGGTGTCCGACATCGAG
>JAJAZH010000032.1 GCA_026785815.1 Ramlibacter sp.
AAAAAAACCGCCGGGGTTGCCGGCGGTTTGTGGAGTTCGGTGCGTGGGTTGCAGGTACGCTCAGATCTCTCTACCGCCGGGGGCGCTGGAGAACCAGAAATAGGTAAAGAAGAAAGAGGGGGCTGCACGCATGGGTGGCAATGTAGCACAGCCGGCCGGGGCCGCCGCGGCCGCGGGCGTCACCGCCGCAAGCGCTTCCACCACTGGATCGCACGCTCCACCTGCGGCTCGGACAAGGCCCCGAGGCCGGACTGCTGCTGGTCTTGCTCCAGCCGGTCGCGCTGGATTCTCTGCTCGTAGACGTCGATCATGAGCAGGCCCTCGGCCAGCGTGCGCCAGGCGATCAGCTCGAAATCCTCGGCGTTGAGCAGCAACTCGGCGCTGCGCGGCCCGCCTTCCAGCAGCCACTGGCCGATCAGCACCCTGAAATGGTTCAGCGCCTGCAGGTAGCCGGCGTACTCGTACAGGCCGCGCCACGCCACACCGAGCCCGACCACCAGATGGCGATGGATGCGCAGGACGGTGAGCAGGTCCACCAGCAGCGGCGCGACAACAGTCCGGGTCTTGCCCTGCTTGAGGCTGACGATCAGGACTTCGACATGCGTCGCCAGCTCCGCCATGCTTTCCCCGACCTGCCGGCTCTCCTCGTCGGCAAGCGACTCCCGCAGGAAGTTGCTGAGCTGGCCGAAATGATCGCTGCCAGGCCTGCTGCTCGATGGGCCGGTCGGCAGCCGGGAGCTCCTGGGCATGGCTCGCTCTTGCCCGGTCGCGGTCTATGCGGTGCCGCCGACCGTGAGGCCGTCGATCCGCAGCGTCGGCTGGCCGACCCCGACCGGGACGCTCTGACCTTCCTTGCCGCAGGTGCCGACGCCGCTGTCGAGTTTCATGTCGTTACCTATCATGGTGACGCGGGTCAGTGCATCCGGACCGTTACCGACAATGGTCGCGCCCTTGACCGGGTACTGGATCTTGCCGTTCTCGACCCAGAAGGCCTCACTGGCGGAGAACACGAACTTGCCGGAAGTGATGTCGACCTGGCCGCCGCCGAAGTTGGTGGCATACAGGCCCTTCTTGATGCTGACGACGATCTCGCCAGGGTCCTTGTCGCCGCCCAGCATGTAGGTGTTGGTCATGCGCGGCATCGGCACATGGGCATAGCTTTCGCGGCGGCCGTTGCCGGTGGGCTTGACGCCCATCAGGCGGGCGTTGAGCGAGTCCTGGATGTAGCCACGCAGGATGCCGTCCTCGATCAGCACATTGCGCTGGCTGGGATTGCCTTCGTCGTCGACATTCAGCGAGCCCCGGCGATCGCTCAGGGTGCCGTCGTCCAGCACCGTCACGCCCTTGGCGGCGACGCGCTTGCCGATGCGGCCCGAAAACGCGCTGGAGCCCTTGCGGTTGAAGTCGCCTTCGAGCCCATGGCCAATGGCTTCGTGCAGCAGGATACCGGGCCATCCGGGGCCAAGCACGACAGTCATTTCGCCGGCCGGCGCCGGGCGCGAGTCCAGGTTGGTGATCGCCGCCTTCACCGCTTCATTGACATAGGTTTCAATCTGCGCGTCGTCGAAATAAGCCAGTCCGAACCGGCCGCCCCCACCGCCGGAGCCCATTTCGCGCCGGCTCACGCCACCGACCACCTGCTCGGCGATCACCGTCACCGATAGCCGCACCAGCGGCCGGACATCGGCGGCCAGCGTGCCGTCGGCGCGCGCCACCATCACGACGTCCCATTCGCTGGCCAGGCCTGCCATCACCTGCTTGACCCGTGGATCCTTCTTGCGGGCCAGCTGCTCGGTCTTTTCCAGCAGCTTGACCTTGGCGGTGCTGTCGAGCGTGCTGATCGGATCGACGGCGTTGTACAGCGAACGGCCCGGCGCCACCTTGCGCGTCGCCACCTTGGCGCGACCGGAGCGCGACGAGGCGGAAATGGTGCGCACCGTGCGCGCCGCGTCCAGCAGCGAGGCTTCGGAAATATCGTCGGAATAGGCGAACGCGGTTTTCTCACCGCTGACCGCCCGCACGCCAACGCCCTGGTCAATGCTGAAGCTGCCGGTCTTGACGATGCCTTCTTCCAGGCTCCAGCCTTCGCTGCGCGTGTACTGGAAGTAGAGGTCGGCGTCGTCGACCTGGTGCGAAGTAATTTCCGCCAGGGCGCGCGACAGGTGGGATTCGGTCAGACCGAACGGTTCGAGCAGCAGGCGCTGAGCGGTGCTCAGGCGTTCGATGGTGGGTTCGCGAGAGATCATGACAACCATTCTAGGCGTCAGGTCAGTCCCCAGTACAGCGCAAGGTCAGCCCGCAATCGTGGGCGCGGGGCCGCGCAGCCATTGCAGCATGGCGGCGTCGTCCCTGCCGTCCAGGCCGGCCGCGCAGGCCTTGGCAAACACGGCCGCGGCAGCTTCGCCGAGCGGCCCTTCGAAGCCCGCCGCAGCGGCCGCCTGCAGCGCCAGCCGCGTGTCTTTCGCCAGCAGCCTCATGTGGGCCCGCGGCTCGAGGTCGCCTGCGATCGCCCGCCGCATCCGGTCGGAGCCGATCCAGCTCTGGCCGCTCGACTGCTCGATCACCGACAGCGTCGGGCCGGCGGCCAGCCCGAGCCGCTCCGCCAGCGCCAGCACCTCGGCCGCGGCGACCAGGTTGATCCCGGCCAGCAGGTTGTTCACGAGTTTGGTTCGCGCGCCATCGCCGGGACGCTCGCTGACTCGAAACACCTTGCTGCTGAGGGCTTCGATCAGGGGACGCTGCTGCTGGAAAACATCGTCTGCGCAGGCCAGCATCAGGCTCATGGTGCCGTCACGGGCGCGGACCGGGCCGCCGGACATCGGCGCATCGATGGCCGCGATCCCGCGCTGCAGCAGGCGCGTCGCAAACCGTTCGGCATCTTCCGGCGCGATCGTCGGGCACAGCAGCACCGCCTGCCCGGCTGCCATCCCATCGGCCGCGCCTCCAGGGCCGAACAGCACCGCCTCGATCTGCAGCGAGTCGACCACGCAGACCATCAGTGCGCTGCAGTTTTGCGCGCACTGCACGGGCGTCGTGCGAACGACGGCCCCGAGCACTTCGAGAGCCCGGGTTTTGGCGGCATCAAGGTCGCAGACCTGCACTGACCAGCCCAGCTCCAGCAGCCGGGCCGCCAGCGCGCCGCCCATGTTGCCAACGCCGACGATGCCGACCCGGCGCGTGTCCATGGGTTCAGCTCTGCACCAGGCGCCGGCCCTTGGAGATCGACATCAGGATCCCCAGGCCCATGCCGAGCGTGACCATGGCGGGGCCGCCGTAGCTGATGAAAGGCAACGGCACTCCCACCACCGGCAGGATGCCGCTCACCATCCCCATGTTGACGAAGGCGTAAGTGAAGAAAATCAGCGTCACCGCACCGGCCAGCAAGCGCGAAAACAGGGTGGAGGCTTCCAGCGCGATCGCCAGGCCGCGCAGGATCAGGAAGATGAAGGCGGCGATCAGGCAGAGGTTTCCGAACAGGCCGAACTCTTCGGAGTAGGCGGCGAAGATGAAATCGGTGGTGCGTTCCGGGATGAATTCCAGGTGGGTCTGGGTGCCTTGCATGAAGCCCTTGCCGAACAGGCCGCCGGAGCCGATCGCGATCATTCCCTGGATGATGTGGAAGCCCTTGCCCAGCGGGTCGCGGCCCGGATCGAGCAGGGTGCAGATGCGCTGCTGCTGGTAATCGTGCAGCAGCGGCCAGCGCACGCCTTCCGCGCACAGGCTCGGCTCGAAAAGAACCAGCAGCACGGCCGCGGCCACACCGACGATCAGCGGCGGCGCGATCAGCTTCCAGGACAGTCCGGCGAAGAAAATGACACCCATTCCCGCCGCCAGCACCAGGATCGCAGTGCCCAGGTCAGGCTGCTTGACGATCAGGCCGACCGGGACCGCCAGCAGCACGCCGGCGACGATGAAGTCGAGCGGCCGCAATTGCCCTTCCCGCTTCTGGAACCACCAGGCCAGCATCAGCGGCATCGCGATCTTCAGAATCTCGCTGGGCTGGATCACGATGCCGACGTTGATCCAGCGGCGGGCGCCCTTCTTGGTGATGCCGAACAGCGCCACCGCCACCAGCAGCCCGACGCCGAGCAGGTACAGCGGCACCGCGAAACTCATCAGCCGCTGCGGCGGCACCTGCGCCACGATGAACATGATGAAACCGGCCAGCAGCATGTTGCGACCGTGATCGACGAAGCGCGTGCCGTGATCGAAGCCCGACGAATACATCGTCAGCATCCCGGCGCACGCCAGCAGGAACACCGCGAAGGCCAGCGGCCCGTCGAAGCCCTGGAACATCGGCGCGGCCCGCTGCCGCAGGGAGGGTCGGTCGAAAACTGCTGCCATGGGTCCGAATTATCGCGCCCTTGCCAGCGCGCTCCCGGCTTGGCCTGCTCTCCACCAAAAGGCTGATTGACAGCCCAATGCCGAGGCCTTAGCTTCCATCGCAACCCTGGCCCTCATGAAAGTAGCCTCCGCTCCTGCCCCTCCCAGCGCGCCCGACACGGAGGTAGGCCAGCGGTTGCTGGATCTGCTCGCGGACCAGAGCCGCAAGGTTCCGGTGCCGGTGTTCTGCCTGCTGGTGGTGATGGCGTTGATCGCCGCCAGGCACCTGCCATGGTGGCTGCCGGCGGCCTGGTTCACCGTCGCCGCAACCGTGTTGCTGGTGCGACGCAGGTGGCTGCGAATGCTGCCTAAGCGCCGCGACATTCCTCTTGATCGCCGCCTGCGGATCGCCACCGGCCTGAGTCTGTGCAACGGGATCGCGCACGGCCTGAGCCTGGGCGCCTTTCCTTTTGTCGGCGAAATCGAGAGAGCCTTCTTTTCGCTGTTCCTTCTGGGCCTGTGCTCCGGTGCCGTGGGAACGACAACCGGACACCGGCAGATTTTCCTGGCCTACGCGATTCCGGCGGCACTGCCGTTGCCCGTTCTTTGGGCGTTGAAATCCGTCAGCAGTGCGCATTGGTGGATCGATCTGTCGGTGGCGCTCCTGATCGCCCTTTATTTCTGGCTGCTGGTGGGCCTGGCGCAGAACGCGTGGGCGACGTTCGAGGAATCGGTCCGGATCCGCTTTCAGCAAAGCGACCTCAACGCACAGCTGCAGACTGCGCTGCGCCGCGCCAACGAAGCCAGCCAGGCCAAGACCCGGTTCCTCGCCGCCGCCAGCCACGACCTGCGCCAGCCGCTGCACACGATTGGTCTGCTCGTCGCCGCACTGTCGTTGCGACCGATCGCCGGCCGGGACCGGGAGATCATCGACCTGCTTAGCCAGGTGACGCAGGCGCTGTCCGAACAGCTCGACCAGCTGCTGGACATCTCGCGCCTGGACGCGGGGGTGATCCAGGTCGAACGGCGGCTGGTCGCAATCGACCAGCTGGTGCGCCAGTACCAGGCGGAAGCGCGCGGATCGATCGAGGAAAAAGGACTCCAGGCGATCGTCAAGTGCGATGAGCCAGTCCACGCCTACACCGATCCCGTGCTGCTGATCCGGATTCTTCGCAACCTGACGGAGAACGCGATCAAGTTCACCGAGTCCGGATTCATCGCCGTCGAAAGCACGGTCGTGGGCAGCGACGTGGTGATCTCGGTCACCGACAGCGGCTGCGGCATCGCCGTGCCGGACCAGCAAAAGGTTTTCGAAGAGTTCTATCAGGTCGGCAATCCGGAGCGGGACCGCACGCGCGGCCTGGGACTTGGGCTGTCGATCGTGCACCGGCTGACCGAATTGCTGGAGATCGAAATGACCATGACCTCGCAACCGGGGAGCGGCTCCCGGTTTGAGCTGAAGCTGCCCCTGTCCTTCGCCCCGGCGTCGGTCCCAACCGCGGCCGGACCCTCTTCCAGCGGTTCGTTGAATGCGCGGGTGCTGGTGATCGACGACGAACGTTCGGTCCGGCTCGGCGTCCGCATGCTGCTGGAAGAACTGGGCTGCACCTGCACCGAAGCCGGCAATATCCAGGAAGCGATGCTCAGTGTTGCTGTCACGCGGCCGGACATCGTGCTGGCCGACATGCGGCTGCGCGCCGGCGAAAGCGGCATCGCCGCAGTCAACGCCATCCGCAGTGCCATCGGCCCGGTGCCGGCCTTGTTGATCAGCGGAGACACGGCCCCCAACCGCTTGCAGGAGGCTGCGCTCGCTGGCATCCGGATGCTGCACAAGCCAGTCTCGATGGACGTCTTGCGCAGTGCGATTGCCGATGCCATCCGGCCGAAGGGCAGCCCGTGACCACCGAATTCGGAACCCGTCGCATTTCCCGGGACCTGTCCGACCTGTACCGCGAGGAACGCGAAGCAGGAGGCGAACAGTTGTTCTACGACGTGGTGATCGTCGGCAGCGGCTACGGCGGCGCGCTGGCGGCGGCCGAGCTCGCCGGGCGCAAGACCGGGCACGGCCAGGACGTGAAAGTCCTGGTCCTGGAGCGTGGCAAGGAGTACGTGCCGGGCATGTTTCCGTCAAGCGCCCAGGAGATGCCCAGCCATGTCCGGGTGCATCGCTCGCAATCCGGCGAAACCACCGGCTACCACGACGGCCTGTTCGACATCCGGATCGGGCCCGATGTCTGCGCGCTGGTGGGCAACGGGCTGGGCGGTGGCTCATTGATCAACGCCGGCGTGATGGAAGTGCCGAAATGGGAGTTCGTGCCAAGGATGCCGGACACGCTCAAGAGTTACCTGAACGCGGTCACCTTCCAGGAAGTCAAGCAAAGCCTGGGCGCCGCGACCGGCAAGACCGACAACACCATCGAGCTGCACACGCGTGCTCCAGAGGGCACGGCCAAGACCCGGGCATTGAAGTCCCTGGACCCCGGCAAGTTCCGGTACCCGGCCCTCACGGTGGAGATGCTCGAAGACGCGGAACTTCCACGCTGCGAGCTTTGCGGCGACTGCATGACGGGCTGTAACGTGGGCGCCAAGAAGTCCCTCGACACCAGCCTGCTGCTGACCGCTTTTCACCTGGGCGCCCAGATTCGCACCGGCGCCAGTGTCAAGTCTGTCGAGCGCTCGGCCGAGCCCGGACTGTGGGAAGTGGCTGTGGTTTTTACCGGCGAGTCGCTGCGCCGGCGCCACAAGACGTTGCGCATCCGTGCCGGCAAGGTCATCCTGGCGGCGGGCACGCTTGGGAGTCCCGAGATCTTGATGCAGTCCCAGCGCTTCGCGCTGAAATTTTCCCCCCGGCTCGGTCAGCAGTTTTCCTGCAACGGCGACAACATCCTGGCGATGCAGGACGCGGGACAGCCCACCAATCCGGTGGCGCGGGAGCATGAATCGCTCCAGGGGCGAACGGTCGGCCCGACCATCACCGGCATCATCGACGTCGACGTCAACGTCGACATGAAAGTCAACGAACGCGACAGCGGCCCCCCTTTCATGATCCAGGAATTCGCCGTCCCAGCGGCGCTCAAGCGGATTTTCGATGAGGCGGTGACCACGTCCAGCCTGCTGCATCGGCTCGCGGAGAAGGATTCGCAGGCCCATGGCGGGGAGGGGCGCGGGACCGACCCATTGGCCGTGAACCAGAAGAAGATGGACAAGGTGCTGCTGCTCGGCCTGATCGGGCATGACGAAAGCAGCGGGCGATTGAAGTTGCCGGTCATCGGTCCGATGGAAGAGCCCCGCGTCGCCGAAGGCCGGATCCAGATCGACTGGCCGGACGTCAAGAACTCGCGAATGCTCGACGATGCCTACGATCGTGCGAAGGACCTGATCCTGCGGCAGCCGAGCAAGTTGCCGGTGCTGGCCAATCCGTTATGGCGAATGCTGCCCGAACAGCTCGACTTCGTTTTCCGCACCGAGCGCGGCCCGGTTCTCACCGTTCACCCC
>JAJAZH010000033.1 GCA_026785815.1 Ramlibacter sp.
GAAGGAGGAATTTCCGCGCCTCAAGACCTTCGTCACGCTGTCGCCGATCCCGGGCTTTCGTGCCTGGCTGCAAAAGAGCGTCCCGGCGATGCTTGAGCAGCTCGGCGAACGCCAGCAGTCCGAACTCGGCCGGGCCGCTGGCGGCAAGCTGACGCCTGAATCGCTGCTGGCGGCGATCGAGAAGCCGCTGGATTTCGCGCTCAAGTCGCCGTTGCGCCAGTTCCTGCTGAGCTGCGCGGCGCACTACCTGGGGCGCGAGCAGCAGCAGGGCAAGCCCTGGGATCCGGTGGCCCGCTTCCACCTGGGCAACGGCGCCCGGGTCGAACGGCTGAACTGGGGCGGCGACCCCTCGGCCAAGGGCCTGAAGCAGTCTTACGGGCTGATGGTCAATTACCTTTACGATCTCAAGCGGCTGGACAAGCACCGGTCGCAGCTGGCGCAGGGAAAAGTCCCAATTTCCGGCGCCATCGAAGAGCTGTATTTTTGAGCCAGTGCAAACAACAAAGCAGGAGACAAGCATGACCCAGGGATTCAACCGGCGCCAGGCGCTCGGCGCTGCCGCAGCGGCCGCCGCCACTTTCTCGCTCCCGAGCTTCGGCCAGAGCTGGCCGGCCAAGCCGGTAATGATGGTCGTGCCGTTCCCGGCCGGCGGCGGCACCGATGCCTTCGCCCGCCCGCTGGCGGCGCAGTTCGCCAAGCAGAGCGGCAAGCAGCTGATCATCGACAACCGCGGCGGCGCCGGCGGCACCGTCGGCGCCAGCATCGCTGCGCGCGCCGCGCCCGATGGCTACACGGTGTTCATGGGCGCCGTCCATCACACGATCGCGCCGTCGATGTACCCCAAGCTCGATTACGACCTCGAACGCGATTTCGTTCCGCTGACGCTGGTGGCGCGGGTGCCGCAGGTGGTGGTGATCAATCCGAAGCGGGTTGACGCCGCCGACTACAAGGCGTTCGTGGCGCTGATGCGCAAGTCGCCGGGCCGCTTCAACTACGGCTCGGCCGGCAGCGGCACCTCGCACCACCTGGCCGGCGAGCTGTTCAAGCAGCAGACCAAGACCTTCATCACCCACATTCCCTACCGCGGGGCCGGCCCCGCGCTGCAGGCCCTGATCTCGGGCAATGTCGACATGATGTTCGACGGTCTGGGCTCGTCGTCGGCGCACATCAAGGGCGGCCGGATCAAGGCGCTGATGGTCTCCGGCGCCAAGCGCAGTCCGGCTTTCCCGGACGTGCCGTCGGCCGCCGAGCTGGGCTTGCCCGATTACACCGTCACCACCTGGTACGGCCTGTGGGCCCCCAAAGGCACGCCGCCCGAGATCCAGGCGCGGATCGTCGACGAGGTCCGCAAGGCCCTCGGCAGCGACGAGTTAAAGGCAATCTGGGCCACCAACGGCGCCGAATTTCCCAACCTGACGCAGCAGCAGTTCGGCCAGTTCGTCAATGCGGAGATCACGCGCTGGGCCACCGTGGTCAAGGCTTCCGGCGCCACGCTCGACTGACCTCGGCCGCGGGAGCCGTTGCGCGGCGCCTGGCGCGTGCCTGCGGACCTCGCTCCCGCGGGCGGCGGGGCCGCCGCTCCCAGTCCGGCATCCCCCGGCATCCCCGGCCATCCATCGACTGCAGACCATGACCAACGACAACCTGTTCGCCGCGCTCCGCGCCGCGTTCCCGAAAGACCTCGACGCCGCGGCGGTGGAGACCGACGACGGCTCGGTGTACTCCTGGCGCGACCTGGAGCGGGCGACCGCGATGCTGGCCAACCTGCTCGACTCGCTCAAGCTGCCGGCGGGCTCGCGGATCGCCGTCCAGGTCGAGAAGTCGGTCGAGGCGATGCTGCTCTACCTGGCGACGCTGCGCGCCGGTTACGTCTTTCTGCCGCTCAACACCGCCTATCAAAGCGCGGAGATCGAGTACTTCATCGGCGACGCCGAGCCGGCGGTGGTGGTGTGCAGCAGCAAGAATTTCGGCTGGGTCAGCAAGATCGCATTCCAGGCCGGCACCGGCCATGTCTTCACCCTCAACGACGACCGCACCGGCTCCCTGCTGGAGCGGGCGGCGCACCAGCGCGACTGGCACACCGTGGCGCAGCGCGGCGCCGACGACCTGGCGGCGATCCTCTACACCAGCGGCACCACCGGGCGCAGCAAGGGCGCAATGCTTTCGCACGGCAACCTGCTGTCCAACGCCCGGGTGCTGAAGGACGCCTGGGGCTGGAAACCAGGTGACGTGCTGATCCACGCGCTGCCGATCTTCCACGTGCATGGCCTGTTCGTTGCGCTGCATGGCGCGTTGATCAACGGCAGCCGGATCATCTGGATGTCGAAGTTCGAGCCCAGGCGGGTGCTGGCGAAAATGCCCGAGGCGACGGTGTTCATGGGCGTGCCGACCCTGTACGTGCGGCTGCTGGCCGAACCGGGACTGAACCGCGAGACGGTGCGCAACATGCGCCTGTTCGTGGCCGGTTCGGCGCCGCTGCTGGTCGAGACCTTCACCGAGTGGCAGCAACGCACCGGCCACACCATCCTGGAGCGCTACGGCATGAGCGAGACCGTGATGCTCACGTCCAATCCCTACGATGCCAGGCAGGGCGAGCGCCGCGGCGGCACGGTCGGCTTCCCGCTGCCGGGCGTGCAGCTGCGGGTCAGCGGCGACGGCGGCCAGCAGCAGGGGCCTGACCAGATCGGCGGCATCGAGGTCAAGGGACCGAACGTGTTCCAGGGCTACTGGCGGATGCCGGACAAGACCCGGGAAGAGTTCACCGCCGACGGCTGGTTCAAGACCGGCGACGTCGGCAAGGTCGACGCGCGCGGCTATGTCCACATCGTCGGCCGCAGCAAGGACCTGATCATCAGCGGTGGCTACAACGTGTATCCGGCGGAGATCGAGGGCTACATCAACGAGCTGCCCGGCGTCGCCGAAAGCGCGCTGGTCGGGGTGCCGCATCCGGACTTCGGCGAGGTCGGCATCGCGGTCGTCACGGCCAGGCCCGGCACCAGCCTCGATGCCGATGCAATCGTC
>JAJAZH010000034.1 GCA_026785815.1 Ramlibacter sp.
ATCATGCTGCCCTCGGGGACCCCGACCTTGCGGCCGTCGAGTTCGATTTCAATCATGAGGTCAGGAGCTCCGCGCTGCATTGGCCACCGCGCTCGCCGGGAAGGCGGGGGCAACGGCGCTCTGGCCGGCTTGGGCCTGGTTGATCAGGGCCTCGAATTCCGGACGGAAGTGCTTGATCATGGCGCGCACCGGCATCGCCGCCGCGTCGCCGAGCGCGCAGATGGTGCGGCCCTGGATGTTGTCGGCCACCGAGTTGAGCAGCGCCATGTCGCTGGGCTTGCCGTGGCCGTTGTGGATGCGGTCGACGACGCGCCAGAGCCAGCCCGTGCCTTCGCGGCAGGGCGTGCACTGGCCGCAGGACTCGTGCATGTAGAAGTACGAGAGCCGCTTGAGCGACTCCACCATGTCGCGCGAGTCGTCCATCACGATCACGGCGCCCGAGCCCAGCATCGAGCCGGCCTTGGCGATGGAGTCATAGTCCATCGTGCACTCCATCATGATGTGCGCCGGCAGCACCGGCGACGAGGAGCCGCCCGGGATCACGGCCTTGAGCGTGCGGCCCTTGCGGACCCCGCCGGCCAGTTCCAGCAGCTTGCTGAACGGCGTGCCGAGCGGAATCTCGTAGTTGCCGGGCCACTCGACGTCGCCCGAGACCGAATAGATCTTGGTGCCGCCGTTGTTCGGCTTGCCGACTTCGAGGAACGCCCGGCCGCCGTTGCGGATGATCCAGGGCACCGCGGCGAAGGTTTCGGTGTTGTTGATCGTGGTCGGCTTGCCGTACAGGCCGAAACTGGCCGGGAACGGCGGCTTGAAGCGCGGCTGGCCCTTCTTGCCTTCCAGCGATTCGAGCAGCGCGGTCTCCTCGCCGCAGATGTAGGCGCCGAAACCGTGCGCCGCATGCAGCTGGAACGAGAAGCCCGAGCCGAGAATTTTGTCGCCAAGGTAGCCGGCCGCCCGCGCCTCTTCCAGCGCTTCCTCGAAACGCTGGTAGGTCGCGAAGATCTCGCCGTGGATGTAGTTGTAGCCGACGGTAATGCCCATCGCATAGGCCGCGATGATCATGCCCTCGATCACCTGGTGCGGGTTGTACTGCAGCAGGTCGCGGTCCTTGCAGGTGCCCGGCTCGCCTTCGTCCGAATTGCAGACCAGGTACTTCTGGCCGGGAAACTGGCGCGGCATGAAGCTCCACTTGAGGCCGGTCGGAAAGCCCGCGCCGCCGCGACCGCGCAACGCCGACTCCTTGACGGTGGCGATCACCTGGTCCTGGGTCAGGCCCGCGACGCCTGTGTCGCTTGCATTCCCGCCGGCGTCGTTCACGCTCGTGAGAATCTTTTTCAGGGCCTGGTAGCCGTCGCGCGCTTCGTAATCCTTCAGGCGCCAGTTGGTGCCGTCCAGGCCGGCGTAGATCTGCGGGCTGATATGGCGGCCGTGGAAGCAGGTCTGGACCCCGGTGGCCTGGAACTGCGAAAGCACCTGGGAAGCGTTCATTCAGACGCTCCTTTCAGACCGTCGACCAGCTGGTCGAGTTTGTCGTTGCTCATGAAACTGCACATGGTGAGGTCGTTGACCAGCAGCACCGGCGAGTCGGCGCAGGCGCCCAGGCACTCGCTTTGCTGCAGGGTGAACAGGCCGTCGGCGGTGGTCTCGCCCATCTTGATGCCCAGCCGCTGCTCCAGGTGGTGCAGCGCCTTGGCGCCGTCCCGCAACTGGCACGGCAGGTTGGTGCAGACGTTGAACTTGAAGCGGCCGACCGGCTGCTGGTTGTACATGTTGTAGAAGGTCGTGACCTCGTGCACCGCGATCGGCGGCATGCCGAGGTAATCGGCGACCAGCTTCTCGGCCGCGGCGCTGACCCAGCCCGACTCGGCCTGGACGATGGCCAGGCACGCCATCACGGCGGATTGCTTCTGCTCGGCCGGGAACTTGGCGACTTCGCGGTCGAAGCGTTCACGGGTCGATGGGGAGAGTTGGTCAGCCATAGCAGTTCTCATCGGCCGCGGCGAAGCCTGCGGCCTGTTCAGGAGCCACCGCGGATCCGGCTCTGCCGGTCCGCTGGTGGCGCCCCCTTGAGGGGGGAGCGCCGCAGGCGCATCGGGGGTGGGCCATGATCATCGATCGATTTCTCCGAACACGATGTCCATGGTGCCGATTACGGCGACGGCATCGGCGATCATGTGGCCGCGCGACATTTCGTCCATCGCCGCCAGGTGCGCGAAGCCCGGCGGCCGGATCTTCAGGCGGTACGGCTTGTTGGCGCCGTCGCTGACGATGTAGATGCCGAACTCGCCCTTGGGATGCTCGACGGCGGCATAGGCCTCGCCCTCGGGCACGCGGAAGCCTTCGCTGAACAGCTTGAAGTGGTGGATCAGCTCTTCCATGTTGGTCTTCATCGACTCACGGTCCGGCGCGGCAACCTTGTGGTTGTCGGTGATGACCGGCCCGGCGCCTTTTGCCGAGTCTTCGCGCAGCCACTTTACGCACTGCTGGATGATCCGGTTGGACTGGCGCATCTCCTCGATCCGCACCAGGTAGCGGTCGTAGCAGTCGCCGGTGCGGCCGACCGGAATGTCGAACTCCATGTGCTGGTAGACCTCGTACGGCTGCTTCTTGCGCAGGTCCCACTCGATGCCCGAGCCGCGCAGCATCGGGCCGGTGAAGCCGAGGTTGAGCGCCCGCTCGGGTGTGACCACGCCGATGCCGACGGTGCGCTGCTTCCAGATCCGGTTGTCGGTGAGCAGCGTCTCGTACTCGTCGACATAGCCCGGAAAACGCTTGGTGAAGTCCTCGATGAAGTCGAGCAGCGTGCCGCTGCGGTTGTCGTTCAACCGGTCGATCGCGCGCTGGTTCTTGACCTTGCTCACCTTGTACTGGGGCATGGTGTCGGGCAGGTCGCGGTAGACGCCGCCCGGACGGAAATAGGCCGCGTGCATGCGCGCGCCCGACACCGCTTCGTACATGTCGAACAGGTCCTCGCGCTCGCGGAAGCAGTAGATCAGGATGTTCATCGCGCCGCAGTCGAGCCCGTGCGCGCCCAGCCACAGCAGGTGGTTGAGCAGGCGCGTGATCTCGGAGAACATGACGCGGATGTACTGGGCGCGCAGCGGCACCTCCAGCTCCATCAGCTTCTCGATCGCCAGGCAGTAGGCGTGCTCGTTGCACATCATCGAGACGTAGTCCAGCCGGTCCATGTAGGGCAGCGACTGGATGTAGGTCTTGGTCTCGATCAGCTTCTCGGTGGCGCGGTGCAGCAGGCCGATGTGCGGATCGGCGCGCTGGATCACTTCGCCGTCCAGCTCCAGCACCAGCCGCAGCACGCCGTGCGCGGCCGGGTGCTGGGGCCCGAAGTTCAGGGTGTAGTTCTTGATTTCAGCCATGACCGCGCGGGCTTACCGCCGCTCCCCGTAGTTCTCTTCGCGGATGATCCGGGGCGTGATCTCGCGCGGCTCGATCGACACCGGCTGGTAGATCACCCGCTGGCGCTCGGCGTCGTAGATCATCTCGGTGTGGCCCGACACCGGGAAGTCCTTGCGGAACGGATGGCCGATGAAGCCGTAGTCGGTCAGGATCCGGCGCAGGTCGTCATGGCCCTCGAAGACGATGCCGTACAGGTCGAACGCCTCGCGCTCGAACCAGTTGGCGGAGCTCCACACGCCGTTGATCGAATCGACCACCGGCAGGTCATCGTCGGGGGCGAAGACCTTCAGCCGCAGACGCTGGTTCAGACTGACCGAGAGCAGGTGCGACACGACGCAGTAACGCGGGCCGTCCCAGCCACCCTCGCGGTAGTCGGAATAGTCGACGCCGCACAGGTCGATCAGCTGCTCGAACTGGCAGCCGGGCGCGTCGCGCAGCAGCGTTGCGACCCGCACGTAGTCAGCCGGCGTGACCGCCACGGAGATCTCGCCGAGCTTGAGCTCCACGCTCTTCGCCAGCGCGCCGAGCGTGGCCTGGACATGGGCGCTGAGAGCCTGCGGGTCGACCGCGAACGGTGTGTTGGTCTGCATGTCGCGTCAGGCCCGGGCGATGGTCTGGGTGCGGCGGATCTTCTGCTGCAGCTGGATGATCCCGTACAGCAGCGCCTCGGCCGTCGGCGGGCAGCCCGGCACGTAGACGTCGACCGGGACGATGCGGTCGCAGCCGCGCACTACCGAGTAGCTGTAGTGATAGTAGCCGCCGCCATTGGCGCAGGACCCCATCGACAGCACCCAGCGCGGCTCGGGCATCTGGTCGTAGACCTTGCGCAGCGCCGGCGCCATCTTGTTGCACAGCGTGCCGGCGACGATCATCAGGTCGCTCTGGCGCGGGCTGGGGCGAAACAGCATGCCGAAGCGGTCGATGTCGTAGCGGGCCGCGCCGGCGTGCATCATCTCCACGGCGCAGCAGGCCAGGCCGAACGTCATCGGCCACAGCGAGCCGGTCTTGGCCCAGTTGATGACCGAGTCCACGGTCGTCGTGACCATGCCCTTGTCGAGAATGCCGTCGTTAGCCATTGAGTCCAGTCCTTGCGGGTGCCGCGGTGGAAATCATTCCCAGTCGAGCGCGCCCTTTTTCCACTCGTAGACGAAGCCGACCACCAGGATCGCCAGGAAAACCATCATGGCCCAGAAGCCCACCGCGCCGATTTCCTTGAGCGCGACGGCCCACGGAAACAGGAACGCGATCTCCAGGTCGAACAGGATGAACAGGATGGCGACCAGGTAGTAGCGCACGTCGAATTTCATGCGGGCGTTGTCGAAGGCCTCGAAGCCGCATTCGTAAGGGGAATTCTTGGCGGCGTCGGGCTTGTGGAAGCCGGCCGCGCTGCTCAGCACATGGCCCAGCACTTGCGGCACCACGCCGACACCGACACCGACCAGGATGAACAGGAGGACGGGCAGGTACTGGTCGAGGTTCATCTTCGGGCTCTGATCACCGCTTCAGGCCGCCGGTCGGAAAGACCTGGGGCCGCTTTTTTGTATGGTGCCGTCGGCGAGACTCGAACTCGCACAGCTTTCGCCACTACCCCCTCAAGATAGCGTGTCTACCAATTTCACCACGACGGCGGTTGTTTACGGCCCGGAACAGGCAAGAGGTCACTGCAAGCAGCTGGCTATCCGGGAAGCCTTGAATTTTACCCCGAAACAAGTCGCAAGCTCCCCCGCACAGGGGCAATGCCGCGCTCACTTGGTGGGAATCTGGGCAGCGCCGGAAGCCGCAATCGCCGGCGGCAAAGTCACGCCGCTGGCCGCGATTGCCGGCGCGGTGGTTCCGGGGATCGTGGCCGCGCCCGAGGCCGCCGGCAATGCTGCCGGTGCGGCGGCGCCGGCCCGGTCGAGCACGCTGCCCGAGTCGACCGGGCGCAGGTTGCCGAAGTACGCCAGCGCCAGGGTGCAGACGAAGAACACCGCGGCCAGCACCGCCGTCGTGCGTGACAGGAAGTTGGCGCTGCCGCTGGCGCCGAACAGGCTGCCGGAACCGCCGCTGCCGAAAGCCGCGCCCATGTCGGCGCCTTTGCCGTGCTGGATCAGGATCAGCCCGATCATGACCAGCGCCGTGAGCATCTGCACGGCCAGCACGATGGTGAGAAACGCATTCATTCGATAACTCCTGTTTTTGGTTCTGTCAGGCGCGCGCCGTGGTGCGGGCCGCGCCGATGATCTGAAGAAAGTCGGCCGCCTTGAGCGACGCGCCGCCGATCAGGCCGCCGTCGATGTCGCTCTGGGCCAGCAGGCTGGCCGCATTGGCTGCGTTCATGCTGCCGCCGTAGAGGATGCGGACCCGCTCCGAATGGCCGCTGGCAGCCTGCAGCTGGGCCCGCAGCACCGCGTGCACCTGCTGCGCCTGTTCGGGCGAAGCGGTCTGGCCGGTGCCGATGGCCCAGACCGGCTCATAGGCCACGGCGATCTCGCTGATGCAATGGCCGTTGGTGTGGATGACGGCTGCGAGCTGGCGCTTGACCACCTCTTCGGTCCTGCCGGCCTCGCGCTCGGCCAGCGTTTCGCCGACGCAGACGATCGGCGTGATGCCATGCGCCAGCGCCACCTTGGCCTTGTCGGCGACCAGCGCATCCGATTCGCCATGCCACTGGCGCCGCTCGGAATGGCCGACGATGCAAAAGCGCACGCCGAATTCCTTCAGCATCGACGCCGATACCTCGCCGGTGTACGCGCCATGCTCGTGCCGCGACAGGTCC
>JAJAZH010000035.1 GCA_026785815.1 Ramlibacter sp.
GATAGACCTTGTGACCCGCGATGTCGCAGGGGCGCATCAGCTGGGGTGATCCAGGCACTGTCTTGTGTTGTTCGAGCCCGAGTTGATCCAGCAGCTGGCGGCTTTCCATGAAGTTGCCGCGCAACATGCGTTCATGCAGTTCGTGCTCGATCGCCCCGCGCACCAGCTCCGGAGGCCGCATCGCCAGCACGCCGCCGACGCCAGTGCCGAGCAACAACAGGGCGCCGATGCTGCGCTGCACGCCCCGGCGCGAGAGCCACGACCCGCGCTCGGCGCGCAACAGGTGGGCCGGCGGCTGTCCAGGCTCATACGCCAGCGCCAGTTCGGCACGGGCGCGCAGGTCGAACTGGTTCTCCTGCGGGTCGAGGGGCGGGTGCTCCAGCTTCACATCAGCTCTTTCTCAGCAGGGTCACGTTGCCGGCGTCTTTTTCGGACGGGCCGCTGCTGCGGGTTGCGTCGGCGGAACCCGCGGTTGCAGCGTGAGGTGCCGTCATGACCGCCCGCAAGGCCTCACGCGCCCGGGCCAGCCGCGACAGCACAGTGCCCGGCGCCACCTCCAGCGCCTCGGCCATCCGCGCCGTCGGCATGTCGTCGAAGTAATACAGCACCAGCACTTCGCGGTGGATCGGCGCAATGCGGGTCAGGGCCTTGACCACGTCGAGCCGGTCGTCGATGCCCGACGCGGGAGCCGGCTTGTTGGCAGCCTCTTCGCTGTCGTCCAGCGAAATCGGGCCCGGCACCATGTGCCGCAGTGCGTTGCGCCGCATGATCTGGAACAGCCACGGCCGCGCCAGTTCGGGCTGCCGCAGCTGGCTTCGATGCTTCCAGGCACTGGTAAAGCAGTCCTGCACCACGTCTTCGGCCACCGCCCGCGAGCCGGTCATGGCCCACGCGCTGCGCAACAGGAAGCGGTAGTGATCCGTGACCCATTGGTTGTAGCGGGATTCAGCAGTCTGGAACATGGTGACAAGAGCGCAAGGCGACCGTTTCGATTCCCTGAAGCCGAAAATGACGCCAGTGATTACCCGCGCACCGACCCAAGCGCCGGATAGCCGTCCGGTTGCGGATTCGGGCCCTTGAGCAGCACGGCCATCCGGGCCCGCATGCTGGCGATCTCCACCGTCTGGCCGGCGATGATGTCCTCGGCCAGCTGGCGCACCAGCGGGTCGCGGCCATGGATCAACACCAGCCGCGCCATGTCGACGGCGCCTTCGTGGTGCGGGATCATCATTGCCAGGAAATCGTGGTCCGGGTTGCCGCTGTAGCCGGGGCGATGCATGTCTTGCATCATCCGCGCCATCCCGGCGTCCATCTCGTCCTCGAACCGGTTGCGTGCGGCCGCGTTCGCGGCGCCCGCATTGTGGGTACTGTGATCTGTCACGCCGTCTGCCCCAGGCTTGCGGGCCGCACGTAGACCAGGTTGATGCTCTTCTTGTTGCGCAGCTCGCCTGACGGCAGCTTCAGCGCGCCCAGCGGGATCTGCGTGATCATCTTCGGCTGCAGCGGGTTGGACACGTCGAAGGCCGAGCACACGGTCTGGCCGGCGTTGGCCGTGCCCGGCAATTCGTCCTGTTCGTGCGCCACGTACAGCAGGTTGTTGGCAGGATTGGTCCAGATGCCGTGCGCTTCGCGGCCACCGGTGTAGACCATGCCGACCACCTTCTGCTGCGCCGGCGGCACCGAGCGATCAATGATCGCCAGCCGGCTGGACGCTGCGCCGTTGGGGCCGCCGTCGTCGACCCGCGCCAGGCTCATGTACGTCACTTGACCCCTGGCGTTATCGACGAACTCCAGGTGATTCGGCCGCGCCATCTCGCCCAGTGAAATGGTTGCCATGATCAGGCCCGGGTCGCGCACCGAGACGATCGACACGGCGTCCGCCAGCTTGTGCGACAGCCACATCTGGCTGCCGTCCGGCGACAGCTTCTGGAACGGCGTAAAGGCCGGCTTGTCCTGCATGCCGAGGTCGACCAGGCGCAGCCGCTCTGGGCGCGAGTAGCCGCGGGCGTCGGGATTGACCTTGAAGATCTCGAGCTGTGCGACTTTCTGGCTGATGACGAAGGCGAGCGCGCCGTCTTTGGAGAACCAGACCTGGGCTGGCCCGTTGAGGGTCGGGACCGATGCGCGGATGGCGGTGGAGGGCGCGCCGCTGACCTGCTTGCGGGCCAGCTCCACGTCGAGGATGGCGATCCGGTCTTCGCCGCGCAGGGTGACCCAGAGTTCCCGCCCGTTGCGGGTGAACGTCGGTTCATGCGGCTCGCGTCCGACCAGGATGCCACTGGACAGCCGCTCCGGGTTGGTGGTCGGGCCGGCCTGCGGATTGGGCAGGTTGCCCAGCACCTTGCGGTTTACCGCGTCGATCAGGTAGACATTGCTGCTGCCGCGTCCGGCGGTGGCCAGCAGCGTCCCGTCTGGATTGGGCACGGCGCCATGGGCGTCGATGCAGCCGTGGTAAAGGGGCTTGTGGATCATCGCGGCATGGGCCGGCATCACGCCGCCGGTGACATACCGGAAGGGCGGCCGGGCGTCCTCATCGAAGCTGGTCAGGTTGATGGTGGTGTCGACGCTGTTGCTGGCGGGATTGATCACGCTGATGGTGTTGGAGTCTTCGTTGGTGATGAAGACGCGGTCCTGCGACGCGATGTCGCCGGAGGCGACGGCAGCTGGAGTGACTGCTGGCGCCTGTGCCATTGCCCAGGAACCCGCTGCGGTCGCGGGAAGGGCGGCGGCAAGCTTGAGAAAGTCGCGGCGCTCGTTGCTGAGTTCGTTCATGGGGCATTCGGGTAGGGATTGAAAAGACCAGAGGCAACGCCGAGGCAATCCATTCCATGAATCCAAAAGTTTCCGACCTGTTAGCATTTTCCCCATGCCCGCCACCGCTGCCCTGGCGTCGACTGCTCTCGACTCTCACTCGCGCTGCTTCCTTCGGAACGTGGCATGAGCGCCCGTCCGTCCATCGAAGTCGCAGTCGTGATGCGGCGCGAGCGCATCGACAACCGCTGGCAGCCCTGGCGCTGGATCCTGTCGGAGGTGATCGCGCAGGAGCCGGGCTTCGGGACCGAACCGCGCCTCATGCGCAAGAGCGAGCAGGAAGAGCTTTGGCTTCACCCCGGTTTTCAGGTCGAGCTGTTCCGGGACGACGCCGAGGGCTACTACCTCAATGCCACCACGTCGGCACCGGGCTGGTTCGTGCTGTGGCGGATGGAGGAGGAGGCGACGATCGCACCCGAGCCGCTGGCCCGGCCGACCATGGTGTCCCTCAGTTACCACGACGCCGGCCGCTGGCTCGACGCTCAGGAAACGGTCGAACAGGTGCCGGCCCCGCCCGAGGTGGTCGCATGGTTGCAGGCCTTCGTCGATGAGCACTACGTGGTCGAGGCGAAGAAGCGCAAGCGCCCCGAGAGCTTCAAGGGACTGCAGGACCGGTTTGGCAATCCCGCCGCCGTGACGACAGTCAAGAAATTCGGGGGCGAAGGTCATGGCTGACGGCTTTCTCGGGCGCTGGTCGAAGCGCAAGCTCGATGCCAAGGACGGCAAGCC
>JAJAZH010000036.1 GCA_026785815.1 Ramlibacter sp.
CCTGCAGGAAGGACAGGAACAGCTTGACGCGGGCCGACAGGCCGGCGCGGCTGGCGATCAGGGCCACGACGTTGGCATCGGGCAGGCTCCAGTCGGCCAGCAGGCGCACCAGCCGGCCGGCGGCCAGATGGCCGGCCACGTCCCATTCGGAGCGCAGGATCACGCCCTTGCCTGCCAGCGCCCACTGCATCGCGACGTCGCCGTCGTTGCTGCTCAGGATCGCCGGCACCCGCACCGCGACTTCTGCGCGCTTGCGACGCAGCCGCCACAGCGTCACGTCCTCGTGGTTCTCGCGCAGCACCACGCAGTCGTGCGCGGAAAGTTCCTTGGGACCGCGCGGGGCGGGCCGCTGCGCCAGGTAGCCGGGCGCAGCGCACAGGAAGCGCGCGTTGGGTGCGATCGGAAAAGCCACCATGCTCGAGTCGTTCAACGCGCCGATGTGGACGATCAGGTCGAACCGGTTGGCGTCGGCCGGCGCTATCACGTCGCTCAGCGTCAACGACACCATCAGCTTGGGGTGCAGGGCCTGGAAATCCGCGATGGCCGCTGCCAGGTAGCGACGCCCGAAACCCAGCGGGCCGCAGACATGAAGCGTGCCGGCGACTTCGCCCGAACGCGCACGCAAGGTGTCGACCAGCCGGTCCATTTCGGCCATCAGTGAGACCGCGCCCGCGTGAAAGATCTCGCCTTCCTCGGTCAAGACGAAGCGACGCGTGCTGCGATGGGCCAGCTGCATGCCCAGCCGCGTCTCCAGCTGCTGCAGCCGCTGCGACACCGCAGACGCGCTCACGTCCAGGCGCCGTGCAGCCTCGGCCAGCGAGCCGCTCTCGGTCAGGGTGACGAAAAAGCGCAGGTCGATGATGTCTTGCTGCATCGCCCGAATACTACGTCGGGCCTCCCCAGCGGTGGCCGGGCAGCTGCCCGCAGCGGGCCAACGACGTCAGCCGCCCCGCGGCGCGGCTAGTAATCGACGACGCTGCCGACCCGCCGCTGCTGCGCCAGTCGCACGGCCAGGTCGGCCACCACCAGGTCCTGCAATGCAACGCCGGTGCCATCGAACAGGGTGATCTCCTGCGCCGAGCGGCGGCCGTCGCACAAGCCGGCGATCACCTGGCCCAGGCTGCCGCGAAAGCTTTGCTGGGTGATCAGGCCAGCGCCGAACGCATGCTGGCATTCGCCGATCGAGATCGCCTGCGCGGCCTCGTCCACGAACAGCGCGGCAGCAGCGACCAGCAGCGGATCGAGCTCCTGCTTGCCCCGCGTGTCGGCGCCCATCGCGCTGATGTGGGTGCCGGGCCGGACCCACGGCTGTTCCACCAGCGCCTGCTGCGAGGGCGTGACGGTGATCAGGATATCGGCGCTGGCGGCCACCGCCTGGCGGTCGGCCGCCACGAACTCCAGCCCCAGCTCCTGCACCAGGCGTCCGAACGCCGCCAGGTTGTCGACGGAAGGATCCCAGGCGCAGACCTTGCGGATCGGGCGCACCGCCAGTGTCGCGCGCAGCTGGTACTGCGACTGCACGCCGGCGCCGATCAGGCCCAGCACGCTGGCGTCGGGACGCGACAGGTATTTGGTGGCGATGGCGCTGGCCGCGCCGGTGCGCACGCCGGTCAGGTAATTCGCGCTGACCAGCGCGCTGGCCCGTCCGGTGTCGGGATCGAACAGCAAGGTCGACGACTGGTGGTTGCCCAGGCCCTGGGCCAGGTTGTGCGGCCAGTAGCCGCCCGCCTTCAGGCCGAGAATCGGGGCCACCGTATCGCAGCCAGTCTTGACGCCGAACACCGCGTCCCGGTAGCCCACCAGCTCGCGCACCACCGGATAGTTGCGGGCCTGGCCGCGCGCCATGGCAACGAACGACTGCTCCACCGCCTCGATGGCGTCTTCGATGCTGACCAGGGCGCGCGCGTCCTGCTCGGAAATGACAATCATGGGAAGCCCTGCAAGTGATGGCGTTTCACCAGCCGCTGAAGCGCGGCCAGGTGGCGGAGATTTCACGGCCCGGTCCCAGCACTTGGTAGCGGCCGTATTGGGCGGCCGTGGAACAGGCGTGGTTGGGCAGGATGCGCACCTGGGTGCCGACCGGCAGGTGCACAGCGCCTTCGACCTGGCCCGAGCGATGGCCGACGATGCCGTGCTCCTGGTTGGCGCCGACCAGGATCAGGTCGTGCAGCGGCTTGCCATCGAGGTCGCAGACCAGTCCGTAACCCTGGTCCACCGCCTGCGCCGCCGTGCCGCGGTCACGCGACATCGCCATCCAGCCGGCGTCCAGCAGGGTCCAGCCCTTGTCGGGACGGTGGCCGATGACGGTCCCCAGCACCGACAAGGCAATCTCGTCGATCCGGCAGACGCCCAGGCCGGCCATGACCAGGTCGAAGAACACGAACACGCCCGCCCGCACCTCGGTCACGCCATCCAGGTTGTCTGCGAACAGCGCCGTCGGCGTCGAGCCGACGCTGACCACCGGGCACGCGAAGCCCGCCTCGCGCAGCCGACCGGCCGCGTGCAGCACCGCGTCGCGCTCCTGGTCGGCCATCCTTCGGATGGCATCGGTGGTGGTCGAGTCGTACGAACTGCCCGCGTGAGTCAACACGCCCTGCACCGGAATACCCGCGCGGTCCAGGTAGCGGCCGATCTCCAGCAGGGCGCCGGCATCGGGCTTGATGCCCGAGCGGTGGCCGTCCGAATCGATCTCGATCAGCAAGTCGAACCGCTGGCCCGTGGCCTCGGCCCGCGCCACCAGCAACCGAGCGGTTTCCATGCTGTCCAGGATCAGCGATAGCCGCACCCCCCTGGCCTGCAGCGCGGCCACGTGGTCCAGCTTGTTGGGCGCGATGCAGACCGCGTACAGGATGTCCGTCACGCCGTGCCCGGCGAAATAGTCGGCCTCCAGCAGCGTCGAGACCGTGATCGGGCCTTGCGGCGTTTCCATCAGCCGGCGGGCCACGTCGATCGACTTGTTGGTCTTGACGTGCGGCCGGAACGCGACGCCGAGCTGCCGCAAGCGGCTGCGCATGCGCTCGATGTTGCGGTCCATCGCCGCTTCGTCGAGCAACAGCGCCGGCGTTTCGAGTCGGTCCAGGGCCGTCATCTCAGGCTCCCGCAGGCTGCACTTCGCGCGCCAGCACCCGGCCGGGCCGGGCGCCGGGCGACCGGCCGCCCTGCCAGACCGCGACTCCGTTGACGATCACGGTCTCGATGCCGTGGGCCGGCGCGATCGGGTCTTCGTACGTGGCGGCCGAATCGACGGTGTCGGCGTTGAAGAGCGTGAGGTCGGCGTAAGCGCCTTCCCGCAGCACGCCGCGGTCCTTCAGGCCGAAGTTCTTCGCCGTCAGCCCGGTCATCTTGTAGATCGCGGTCTCGAGCGGAAACAGCCCAAGCAGGCGGCCGTAATGGCCCAGCACGCGCGGAAAGCTGCCCCACAGGCGCGGGTGCGGCGACGCATCGTGCGGCAGGCCGTCGCTGCCGATCATCACCTGGTCGTGCTTGAGGATGGTCTGGACATCGCCTTCGTCGAGCCGGAAGTAGATGCCGCCGGCCGGGCTCAGGCGCCGGATCGCCTCGTCCTGATCCACGCCCATGCTGGCGGCGATCGCGTCCAGGTTCTGGCCGGCGTACTGCGGCAACGGCTTCGACCAGCTGACGATGACGCGCGACGAGCTGGCCGCCCGGTCGGCCGACAGGATGGTGGAGCCGGCGGTGTACGGATAGCAGTCGATGCAGATCGGCTGGTGCGCCATGTTCTTTTCGATCAGGTCGAGGGCCTCCTGCGAGCGGCCCTTGTTGGCGGGGCCGACCACCTTGAGGTGCGAGATCACCACCGGCACGCCGACCTCGCGGCCGATGCGAAAGGTTTCCTCCAGCGAATCGACCACCCGGTCGGCCTCGTCGCGCATGTGGGTGCAGTAGATGCCGCCCGACTGCTTGAGCGGGCGGCAGACGTCGATCACTTCCTCGGTCGGCGCGGCCACCGAGGGCTCGTAGAACAGGCCGGTCGAAACGCCGACGGCGCCAGCTTCCATGGCTTCCGACACCAGGGCGCGCATCCGGCCGATCTGCTCCTGCGTTGCCGGCCGGCCGAGATCGTCCACGGTGGCGACCCGCAAGGTGGTGTGGCCTACCAGCAAGGCGCAGTTGGTCGCCGGCGGTGTCTCGCGCAGGCGGGCGACATAGGAAGCGAAGGTCGGAAACGAGAACCAGCCGCCCTCCTCGTCCAGCAGGTTCAACGGCGGCGTCACCGGCTGCGGGATCGGGCGCGGCATCGGCGCCAGCGAGATGCCGCAGTTGCCCGCGACCACGGTGGTGATGCCCTGGCTGACCTTGGGCGCCATGTCGGGACTGGACAGCATCAGCCGGTCGTCGTGGGTGTGCGCATCGATGAAGCCGGGCGCCGCGATCCGGCCGCCCAGGTCGATCTCGCGATCGCCGCCCGCCGCCGACAGGTCGCCGATGCGCGCGATGCGGTCGCCGCGGATGCCGATGTCGCCGGGATAGCGCAGCGCGCCGGTGCCGTCGACGATGCTGGCATTGCGGATCAGGAGGTCGAATTCTTGCTTCATCGGAAGGTCCGTGCTGGAAAAGTAGATCGGAAGATGCCGCTCAGAGCAGCGCGCCGCGCGCCGCGATCGGCCACAGCGCTTCGACCAGGCCGCCGCGCACGCAGACCAGGTCGTCATAGAGGTTGACGGTGGGATCGCAATGGCCAGGCACCAGCAGCAACGTGTCGCCGATCGACACGGCGGCGGCATCGGGCGTGGCCAGCACACCGTGCTCGTCGGCAGCCTTGACGTAACGCAGGTCGGGGCGGCCCCACAACGTCGGCAGGCCCGAGTCGACGCTGGAGGCTTTCAGGCCGGCATCGACGATGGCCCGTCCGGCAGTCGCCCGGCTGATGACGGTGGTGCGCACGAACAGCGCGTGCTCGAAGCCGACGTCGCCTTCGCCGCGCTGGTTGTCGCCATAGTCGCGGTCCAGGAAGACATAGGAGCCGGCCTGGATCTCGTTGAACACACCGCTGTCGCGCTCATGGACGAAGGTGCCGGTGCCGGCGCCGGTGATGCGCTCCACCGCGATGCCGCAGGCCTCGATGGCGCGCGCCGTCATCCGGGCCGCCTCGCAGGCGCTGGCGATGGCGTCGCGGCGGGCCTGCGGCGCGCGCAGGTGCTGGGCCGGTCCCTGGTAACACTGCAGGCCGGCGAACCGCAGGCCCGGGCTGGCCGCGATCTGCCGGGCCAGTTGCACCGCGTCTTCGCCCGGCGCCACGCCGCAGCGGTCGGCGCCGACATTGACCTCGACATAGGTGTCGAGGGTGACCTGGTGCGCGGTGGCGGCGACGCTCAGCGCCCGGACCTGCAGCGGGTGGTCGACCAGCACGCCGATGCGGGCCCGGCGGGCCAGCGGCGCCAGCCGGCGCAGCTTGGTCTCGCCCATTACCTGGTTGGTCACCAGGACGTCGGCGATGCCGGCGTCCACGAACACTGCCGCCTCGCCGACCTTCTGGCAGCAGATGCCGATCGCGCCCAGCGCCACCTGGCGCAAGGCGATCTCCGGGCACTTGTGGCTCTTGGCGTGGGCCCGCAGCCGCACCTTGCTGCCTCGCAACGCGTCGGCCATGCGCTGCAGGTTGCGCTCGAACGCATCCAGGTCGAGCACCAAAGCCGGGGTGTCGATGGCGCTGACGGGATCGCCCGGCTGCGCTGCTTTCCACGGACTCATGGTGAAACCCGGAATGCTGGCGCTGCTCTGCTCCCATCCCGATCAATGGCCGGACGGTGCACGCTCGGCCCCTCAGTCAATCCGCGCGCCGGAAAACTTGACGATCCTGGCCCACTTGACCGTCTCGCTGCGCGACAGGGCCATGAATTCTTCCGGCGTGCTGGGAGCGGTATCGGCGCCAAGGGTCTTGAAGCGGTCCCGCACGGCCGGACTGGCCAGCGCGCTGCGGATCTCGGCGTTCAGGCGCGTCACCACGTCCTTGGGCAGGTTGGCCGGGCCGATGATGCCGCCCCAGGCCGTCACCTCGAATCCCCGCAGGCCCGATTCGGCGATGGTGGGGACGTCGGGATAGGTGGGCAGGCGTTGCGGCGAGGAAATGCCCAGAGCGCGCACCTTGCCGGCCTGGGCCAGCGGACCGGACACCGGCGTGTTGACCATCATCATCTGGATGCCGCCGCCGATCAGGTCGGTCACGGCCGCCGTGGCGGCCCGGTACGGCACGTGCAGCATGTGGATGCCGGCCATGGCCTTGAACAACTCCACCCCGAGGTGCGCGGTGGTTCCGTTGCCGTCCGAGGCATAGGCGATCTTGCCCGGGTTCTTTTTGGCATACGCGATCAGCTCCGGCACGGTCTTCACCGGCAGGTCGTTGTTGACGATCATCAGGTTGGACAGGCGCAGCGCGTTCGACACCAGCGTCAGGTCCTTGTCGACGTCGTAGGGCACGGCCGCCAGCAGCGACTTGTTGGTCGCCAGCGAAACGATGTTGCCGTAGGCCAGGGTGTAGCCATCGGGCGCGGACTTGACCAGGTCCATGGTGCCGATGACATAGGAGCCGCCGGGCTTGTTGTCGATCACCACCGGCACACCCATCTGAAGCGACAGCTGCTGGCCGAGGGCGCGCATCAGTGCATCGGGGGCGCCGCCGGGAGCCGACGGCACGATGAGACGGATCGGCTTGTCCGGATAGGCTGCAAGCGCAAAGCCCGAGCTGAAGGCCAGTGCGGCCAGCGCGAGCGCCGGCAGGAGGAGACGTCTGAGCATGGGGACCTCATGGAAGTTTTCGGCGATGCCACCGGCTTCATGAATCTAAACCCAATGGGCTCGCTGCGCCCGGGTCAAGACGCTACTTTCATCCTTCAGCTGCGCTTACGAATCCTGCTGCTGGCTGAGAGCCCGCGGCCGGAGAAGGAGAGACTGGGAAAGTTTGCACCAGACACAAAAAAGGCACGGGTGCTATCTTATTGATAGCGCCTCGTGCCCTCCCTGGATCGGGCGTGTGCCCGTATTTTTTCTATTTTGACGGCGATGAAG
>JAJAZH010000037.1 GCA_026785815.1 Ramlibacter sp.
CCCGGGGCATCATCGTGGGCAAGGGTTTCGCGGCGGTCGGGCTGAGCGAGATCCTGTCTGCCGCCGGCGTGCCCAAGGGCTCGTTCTATCACTGGTTCCGTTCCAAGGAACAGTTCGGTGCAGCCATGCTCGACCGGCATTTCGAGATCTATCTGCAGGATGTCGACGCCTGTCTCGGTGCGCCAGGTCGAACTGCGCCCGAGCGATTGCTCGAATTTTTCGGCCACTGGCACGCGCTGCAGTCAGGCGACGACCCGCAGTCGCGCTGCCTGGTGGTCAAGCTGAGTGCCGAAGTCTGTGACCTGTCGGAGCCGATGCGGGCCGCGCTGGAGCGGGGCACGGCGCAGGTATTGGCCCGGTTGGCTGGCTGCCTGGCCGCGGGCATTGACGCGCGTGAATTGGCGCACTGCCCGGACCCGGCCGACGTCGCGCAGCAGCTCTACCAGCAATGGCTGGGAGCCACGCTGATGGCGCGGGTGCAGCGCAGCGCCGAACCGCTGGACCGGGCCATGGCGCACACCGCCCGCTGGATTGCAGAGCAGGCCGTTGCGGCATAAAGTTTCGGCATAAAGTTTCGGCATAAAGAAGGCCAGGCCGTGACGGCCCGAGCCGTTCAACCCGGCGACGGTTTCAGCAACACCACCAGCGCGCCGGCGCCGCCTTCGTCGCCGCGGGCCTGGACGAAGGCCAGCACTTCGTTTTTCTGAATCAGCCAGCTCTGCACCTTGGCCTTGAGCACCGGCGTCTTGCCGGGCGAGCCCAGTCCCTTGCCGTGCACCACGCGCACGCAGCGCACGCCCTCCTTGCAGGCCGTGCGCACGAAAGCCGCCAGGCTCTCCCTGGCCTCTTCGCGGCGCAGGCCGTGCAGGTCGAGCTCGCGCTGGATGCTCCAGTGGCCCTTGCGTAGCTTGCGCGTCACGTCCAGGCCGATGCCGGGCCGGCGGAAGCTGAGCGCATCGTCAACGTCCAGCAACGTGCTGGCGTCGAATTCGTCGCTGATCGACTCCTGCAACACGCGCTGCTCGTCCAGCCGCTGCTGGAAAGCAATCGGCGCCGGTTGCTCCGGGGCCAGCTGCACGCGCTTGGGCGCGCGCAAGGGCTGCACCGCGCCGGCGGCGCGCACGAACAGGTCGCTTTCCGCATTCAACTTGCGCTGCGCTTCGCGCGCGGTCGCTTCGTTTGCCGCGGCGCGTTGCTGCTGCTCCACCAGCCGTTGGTGGATCTGCTGCAGTTCCTGGAACGACTTGGCCTTCATGCGCAGGGGTTCGAGGGTCACAGAAGCCCTTTCTCTGCCATCGACAAGGCTTCGCCCTGGGCCACGATCACATGGTCCAGCACCCGGACATCCACCAGTGCCAAAGCGGCCTTGAGGGTCTGCGTCAGGGCTTCGTCCGCGCGCGAGGGCTGTACCGTTCCGCTTGGATGGTTGTGCGCCAGCACCACCGCGGCGGCTCCATGCTTGAGCGAGCGCAGCACCACCTCGCGCGGATAGACGCTGGTTTGCGTCAGCGTGCCCCGGAACAATTCCTCCATCGCCACCAGCCGGTTCTGCGCGTCGAGAAACAGCACCGCGAACACCTCGTGCTCCCGGGCGGCGAGGTGCAACTGCAGGTAGTGCTTGACGGCGCCGGGAGAGCTGAAGACATCGCGTTGCTGCAGCTGCTGCGCCATCGCGCGGCGCGCCAGTTCCAGCACTGCAACCAGCTCGGCGCGCTTGGCCGTGCCGCCCAGGCCCTTGAAGGACTTGAGGTCGTCGGCGGTCGCGTTGAGCAGGCCGGCGATGCCGCCGAAGCGCTCCAGCAGCTCCTGCGCCATCTGCAGCACGCCCTGGCCCGGAAGCCCGGTGCGCAGCAGCAAGGCCAGCAGCTCGGCGTCGCCCAGTGCCGCCGGTCCCCGGGCCAACAGCTTTTCGCGAGGCTGGGCATCGAGTGGAAGGTCTTTGAGGGGCATCTGGGGCCGGACTGCTCGCCCCGGGCCGGTCGAAGGGCTTCAACCGGCCCAGCCCGAACGGATCGACAGGGTTTCTACAATGGAGGTCAGTTTATCGGGACTTCCATGGCCTCCAACGTGCCCCGGGTTCAACCGGGCTCCTTCCTCACCCTGCATTACCGGCTGTCCGGTCCGGGCGGCGACATCATCAACACCTTCAACGACAAGCCGGCCACGCTGTCGCTGGGGACCGGCGAACTGTCGCCGGCGATGGAGCAGCGCCTGGTCGGGCTGGATGAGGGCGCGCGCAGCAGCTTCGAGTTGCCGCCGGGCGAAGCGTTCGGTGACCGCAACCCGGAGATGGTGCAGTGGGTGGCGCGTCGCCTGCTCAACGAACTGGGCGACCCCGGCGAGCGCTACCAGGTCGGTGACGTGGTGCAGTTCCCGACGCCGGACGGCCTGGGCAGCTATGCCGGCTCGGTGCAGCAGGTGGGCAAGGACAGCGATGGCGACGGCGCGGCCGACGCGGTGCTGTTCGATTTCAACCATCCGCTGGCCGGCCAGCCGGTCACTTTCGAAGTTCACCTGATCGGCGTGCTGTGAGCGACACGCAGGACCGGTTGCACGACGCCAGCGCGGGAGCGGAAATCCTTCTGGCCGAGCCGCGCGGCTTTTGCGCCGGCGTCGACCGTGCGATCGAGATCGTCGAGCGCGCGCTGCTCAAGTTCGGCGCGCCGATCTATGTGCGCCACGAGATCGTGCACAACACCTTCGTCGTGAACGACCTCAAGTCCAGGGGC
>JAJAZH010000038.1 GCA_026785815.1 Ramlibacter sp.
GTGTGATGAGTGCCATGTAGCCCGCAATTATCCGGTGCGGCGCCGCAACGCTGACATATCGGCCTCGGCAGGGGCTGGCTATAGTGGTTAGAACCCAGGGCGCGGCACAAGGAGTAAGAGTGGAACTGCAGATCAACGGTCAGTCGGTGCAGGTGGAGGTCGATCCGGCGATGCCGCTGCTTTGGGTGTTGCGAGACGTGCTGAACATGACCGGCACCAAGTACGGCTGCGGGGTGGCGGCATGCGGCGCCTGCACGGTCCGCGTTGACGGCCAGGCCATTCGGGCCTGCGTCGTACCGGTGTCAAACGTGCGAGGCAAGAAGATCCAGACCATCGAAGCTTTGGGGACGGCGGCCCGACCGCATCCGTTGCAGGCGGCGTGGATCGCGGAACAAGTGCCGCAATGCGGCTATTGTCAAAGCGGCATGCTGATGGCGGCGGCGGCGCTGCTGGAAAGAAACCCCCGGCCCACCGATGCCGACATCGACAAGGCGATCAGTAACCTGTGCCGGTGCGGCACCTATCAACGGGTGCGCGCCGCAATCCATCGGGCAGTTGGAAAGCGGACCCCGCAGATCAGCCCGCCACCGGTGAAGGTTCAAGCTTGAAGCGGCGCGCGCTGCTGTTCACCGCCCTCGGGGGCGCCAGCGCGCTGGTGGTCGGCTGGGCGGTGCTGCCAGCCCGGTCACGGCTGGGCGCGGCCCGGCTGCTGCAGGGCAAGGGCGGCGTCTCACTCAATGGCTGGATCAAGATCGCATCCGACGGCTCGGTGATCATGGCGATGCCCCGCAGCGAGATGGGCCAAGGCGTGCACACGGCATTGCCGATGCTTGCCGCTGAAGAACTCGACGTGCCGCTCGGTTCGGTGCGGATCGAGCAGGCCGGCGCGGATGCGATTTATGGCAACGTGGCGATGCTGGTGGCTGGTCTTCCGTTTCACCCGCATGAGGCGCAGTCCGAGGATGGCTTCGGCCGCGTCAAAGCCAGCCGCTGGCTGGTCGGAAAGGTAGCGCGCGAGCTTGGAATCAATGCCACTGGCGGTTCCTCGAGCGTGGCCGATGCATGGGACGTGGTCCGGCTGGCGGCGGCCACTGCGCGCGCTTGCCTGCTCGGCGCGGCGTCGCTGCAGTGGAAGCTTCCGGTGGATGAACTCTCAGTCAGCGCCGGCGTGATCTCGCATCCTTCCGGGAGGACAGCCGGTTACGGTGAATTGGCCCGTTTCGCCGTTGCGACTCCGCCGGGGAAGGTGCGGTTGAAGGAGCACAAGGAATTCAAGCTGATCGGTCGAAGCGTTCCGCGCGTGGACGTACCGTCCAAGGTCGACGGTTCCGCGATCTTTGGCCTCGACGTCCGGTTGCCTGGCATGCGTTACGCAGTGGTTCGGCTGTGCCCGATGCTGGGAGGCTCGCCAGGGCGCATCGACGCTGCCGCGGCGCTTGCGCAACCTGGTGTGGAGCGGATCGTCATGCTGCCGGCCTACGCCGGGTCGACCGCCGGTTTCGCAGTGGTAGCCGCCACCACCTGGCAGGCGCAACAGGGTGCACTCGGCGTCGACGTCGACTGGCAGCAGCGCCCACGCGGCGCGCTGGAGAGCCGTCAGATCGAAGCCAGCCTGGAAGCTGCAGTTCGGCTGGGCGACGGCCACGTTTTCCATGAAAGAGGCAACGTGGCCGGGGCTGAAGCCGAAGGCCGCCAGATCGAGGCTTGGTATCGCGCGCCCTATCTGGCGCATGCCACGCTGGAGCCGATGAACTGCACCGCCCAGGTACGCGACGGCAGTGTTGAAATCTGGGTGCCGACCCAGGTGCCCGAGGCGGCTCGATCGATTGCGGCCCGAGTTGCCCGGGTCCCGGTCGAGCGCGTGACCGTCAACGTTACTCTCCTGGGCGGCGGGTTCGGGCGGCGGCTGGAGGTGGATTACGTGGCCCAGGCTGTGCGGGTGGCGCTGGATTGTGGCGGCGCTCCGGTGCAGCTGATGTGGCCGCGTCAGGAGGACCAGTCGCACGATTTCTACCGGCCGATGCAGGTCGCCCGGTTGCGGGCTGCGGTCGACATGGACGGGCAGATCCAGAGCTTGCGAATCCAGTCCGCGGGCGATGCGGTGTCTCCACGCTGGTTCGAACGGGCAATGCCCGCGCTCGCGAGCCCGATCGACATGCCGGACAAGACCACCGCGGAAGGCCTGTTCGATCTGCCGTACCGGATCGCCCACCAGAAGATGGAGCACACGGCGACGCGGATGGGGGTCCCGGTCGGTTTCTGGCGCTCGGTCGGTCACTCGCACAACGCGTTCTTCTCCGAGAGCTTCATTGATGAGCTGGCAGTCGAGGCCAAGCAGGATCCGATTGCGTTCCGGCGATCTTTGCTCCAGCACGCTCCCAGGCACCTCGCCGTCCTGAACCTGGCTGCCGAGAAATCCGGCTGGGGAAGCAGGCTGGCGCCGGGGCGAGTCCAGGGCGTTGCCTTGCATGAGTCGTTTGGAACGATCGTGGCGCAGGTGGTCGAGGTATCCATGCTTTCTGGCAGGCCCCAGGTCCACCGTGTCACCTGTGCGGTGGATTGCGGCACAGTGATCAACCCCGACACCGTCGCCCAGCAGATGGAAGGTTCGGTTGTGTTTGCGTTGACGGCGGCGCTTGACGGGCGCGTCGACATCGTGGGCGGGGTCGTCCAGCAGACCAACTTCCCTTCCTACCCGCTGGTCCAGATGGTCCAGGCCCCGCTGGTCGAGACTTGGCTGGTGCCCAGCGAGCGGCCTCCGGCAGGGGTCGGCGAGCCCGGCGTGCCGCCATTTGCGCCCGCTCTGGCCAACGCTCTTTTTTCGCTCGTTGGCAAGCGGCTGCGGTCGCTTCCTCTGGTCGTTTAGCTCACCCTTGCGCGAGGCGCGCGGCTGGGCCGGCCGCCGGTGACGTCATGCTGATCAGCTCTGCAAACCCGGCCCGCTCAAAGTCGGTAGCGACAAGCCCAAGTTTTCAGTCCTTTAGGTCTGGACCAGTTGATTGCTTCGGTATATAATCCGAGGCTGCGCTGAAACGCGGTCGCGATCCGAACGAGCGAAGCTTGCAGGAGGAGATGGCGATCGGAGCAGGCGAAAAC
>JAJAZH010000039.1 GCA_026785815.1 Ramlibacter sp.
GCGCGTCGTTGGGCCGGCCGAGATCGCGCCAGGCAGTGATGTCGACGCGGCGGTTGTCGGCCATGACATAGCGCCATTGCAAGCCCAGGTTCACCGCTGGCAGGCCGTCGGCCGCGCCGCTGCCAAGCGCGTAGCGTGACGACGACAGGCTGCGCAGCCCCATGGTGACGCCGACGGACGAGCGACCGGGCGACAACAGCGCCATGTCGATCCGCTGCACGGTCCGCTGGCCGCCGTCGAAGATGTCGAAGCGCGGCAGGTTGGAACTGCTGATTTCGATCTGGGATCTCACGGCGGCGGCGCCAGTCGCCTTCAACGCCAGCGGTGCCAGCGTGAAGCTGGCGGTGTCCGATGCCCAGTCTGTCATCGGCTCTGCCGCGCCGGCTGCTCCCGAGGCCAGCAGCAAGCAGACTGCAAAACTTTGTGCCCACGCCGTGGGAACGGGCGCATCTGCGACGATTCTGATCTTCCTCACGACTGCGTTGTTCATGGCACACCTCCAGCGATGTGTGTTGAACTTTAGGCAGCCACAACCATCGTGTTTGTGGGACGTTTCCGATCGTTACCGTCAGAGCTCAGCGGTTGGATAGTGGTCTACCCCGGGATTCGTGCGAAAGGTCACGGCCGCAGCTTTGTGCGCGTTAAACCGCCTGCAGCGGCGGCTTTGCTCGACAAGCGCTGCACCGCCTCGTATATTTGTTACAACCCCTTGGAGAACTTATGAATTGCTCTGGATTTGCGCGTGTCTGTTTCATGGCCGGCCTGGCTTGCCTGGCGAGCCTGGCATTTGGCAGCCGGGTCGAAGCGCAGATCCTGATCGGCCAGACCGCCGGTTTCACCGGACCGGTGGCCTCGGGCGTGAAAGAAACGACCGACGGAGCCAAGCTCTACATCGATGCCGTGAACGCCAAAGGCGGCGTCAACGGCCAGAAGATCGAGCTGATCTCGCTGGACGACAAGTTCGATCCGAAGCTGGCGGCCGAAAACGCGAAGCAGCTGATCGAAAAGAACCAGGTGCTGGCGCTGTTCCTCAACCGCGGCACTCCGCACACCGAGGCGATCATTCCGCTGCTGGAGCAGTTCGGGATCGCGCTGATCGGTCCGTCCACCGGGGCCATGGTGTTGCACCAGCCGGTCAAGAAATACATCTTCAATGTCCGTGCCACCTACCAGCGTGAGGCCGAGAAAGCCGTGGAGCACCTCGGTACCCTGGGAGTGCGCCGGATTGCCGTCGTGCACACCGACGATTCGTTCGGCCAGGACGGCCTGCAAGGCGCCGTGCGCGGCCTGACCAAGTTGAGCCTGACGCCCGCGGTGGTGCTCAAGACCGATCGCAGCAAGCCGGACTTCTCGGTGCTGGCGGCGCCGCTGGCCAAGGCGCAGGCACAGGCCATCATCTGGGTCGGCTCCGGTACCCACGTCGTCGATGGAATCAAGGCGCTGCGCGCCGTCGGCCCGGTGCCGCAGGTCGTCACCCTTTCGAACAACGCGTCCGCTGGTTTCGTCAAGGCGCTGGGCACCAATGCCCGCGGCGTGATCGTCACCCAAGTCTTTCCTTCGGAGCGCGCGGCCGCCTTTCCGATGGTCAAGGAAGCCCAGGTCCTCGCCAATGCCAAGACGGGCACGACGCTGTCGCCGGCGATGCTGGAAGGATTTGCCGCCGCCAAGGTGCTGGTCGAAGGACTGCAACGCGCCGGCAAGAGCCCGACCCGCGAGCGGCTGCGCACCGCGCTGGAGGGGATGAAAAACTACAACCTCGGCGGGCTCGAAGTGAGCTACAGCCCCGACGATCACACCGGGCTGGACTTCGTCGACCTGTCGATCGTCGGGGCGGATGGACGCTTCATGCGGTAGCGATTTCCGCTGGAGCCGCAACGGTTCCGTCAAGTTTTCGCTCGGGCTGAACGGGCGGAGAAAGAGGGTTGACGAGCCTTACCCCCGGCACTGGCTCCACAGTTAGGGCTGCTTGGTTCCCCACCTGACCCATTTGGCCGCTTCACCATGCGGGGAGGCCCGTCAAAGCACATTGTAGGTGAGGCGCGATGCCCTGATGGCGCCTCGGTCGGCGGAGTGCAGCATGAGCGCCGGCGACGGGGGGCAAGATCCATCGCCGTAGAATTGGCCCCGATGTCTTATCTCGTGCTCGCCCGCAAGTACCGGCCGAAAAACTTCGCGCAGATGGTCGGCCAGCAGCACGTGGTGCAGGCTTTGACCAACGCGCTGACGCGCCAGCGGCTGCACCACGCCTACCTGTTCACTGGCACGCGCGGCGTCGGCAAGACGACGGTGGCGCGGATCCTGGCCAAGTCGCTCAACTGCCAGGGCGCGGACGGGCAGGGCGGCATCACGGCGGCGCCCTGCGGCGAGTGCCAGGCCTGCAGCGACATCGACAGTGGCCGGTTCATCGACTACACCGAACTCGACGCGGCATCGAACCGCGGCGTCGACGAGGTCCAGTCGCTGCTCGAGCAGGCGGTCTACAAGCCGGTGCAGGGGCGCTTCAAGGTCTTCATGATCGACGAAGTCCACATGCTCACCGGCCACGCCTTCAATGCGATGCTCAAGACGCTGGAAGAGCCGCCCGAGTACCTCAAGTTCGTGCTGGCCACCACCGATCCGCAGAAGGTGCCGGTGACGGTGCTGTCGCGCTGCCTGCAATTCAACCTGCGGCCGATGGCGCCGGACACCGTGCGCGACCACCTGGAGCAGGTGCTGGCAGCCGAGGGCGTCGAGGCCGAGACCGAGGCGCTGCGGCTGCTGTCCCGGGCAGCGCGCGGCTCCATGCGCGACGCCTTGTCGCTGACCGACCAGGCCATTGCATTCGGCAGCGGCAAGCTGGAGGAGGCGGCGGTGCGGCAGATGCTGGGCAGTGTCGACACGACCCACGTGTTCCGGCTGATCGAGGCCCTGGCACAGGGCGATGGCCGCACGGTCGTCGAGACCTCCGAGGTGCTGCGGCTGCACGGCCTGAGCGCCGCGTCGACGCTGGAAGAAATGAGTTCGGTGCTGCAGCGGATGGCGGTGATCCAGGCGGTGCCGGGCGGTGGCGATTCGGCCGCTGCCGATGCGGGGGAAATCGCGCGACTGGCCGCGCTGATGCCGGCCGACGAGACGCAGCTGCTGTACAGCATGTGCCTGCATGGCCGGGAAGAGCTGGGCCTGGCGCCCGACGAATACGCCGCCCTGACCATGGTGCTGCTGCGACTGCTGGCGTTCAAACCCCGTCAAGACGCCGCCCCTGCGCCCGCGGAAAAAAAAACTCTGAGTGAGTCGCGCCGGCCGGAGCCGTGCTCCGCCGCTGTGCAATCGCTGCAACCGCTGCAACCGCTGCAACCGCTGCAACCTCTGCAACCGGGTCAGCCGCAGCGATTCGCTGCTCCCGTGCCACCGCTGCCGGTGGCTGCACCTGCAGTTCGAAGCGCAGTCCCGGCGGTCCCGGCTGCTTCGGCGCCGGCAGGCCGCCTGTTGCCGGTGCGCGATCCGCCCCGCCATTCGCTGCAGCGCAGCGCATCGGCCGTTGCCGCTGCCGACACCCAGGTGGTGGGCGTGCCGGTGCGGCTGCAGCCGGAATCGGCGCGCGAAGCCGCATCTGCGCGGCCGCTGGCACCGCTGGTCCTGACCGAGGAAGGCGACTTCTGGCATGCCAGCGTGCAGCAGCTGGTCACGCAGCAAGCGGTGGTGGCGCTGGTGCGGGAGCTGGCGCTGCAGTCGCAGTTGGTGGCACGCGACACGGGGCACTGGATGCTGCGGGTCGAGCGCGAATCGCTCAACCAGCCGGCCAGCCGCGAGCGGCTGCGTGCCGCCTTGCTGGCCACCGGGCACGACGTCAACCTCAGCGTGGAGGTCGGCGCGGTCAGCGACAGCCCGGCCCGCCGCAACGCCGCCGCCGCCGCCGAAAAGCAGCGCGCCGCGGAAGAAATCATCCTGAACGATCCATTCGTCCAGTCGACCCGGCAGGATTTCCCCACGGGCTGGAAAATCATCAGCATCCAGCCCCGGTCCCCCAACCCAACCCACCAGGAATAGCCATGTTCAACAAAGGACAGCTCGCCGGCCTCATGAAACAGGCCCAGGCCATGCAGGACAACCTCAAGAAAGCGCAGGACGAACTGGCGTTCGTCGAGGTCACCGGTGAATCCGGCGCCGGCCTGGTCAAGGTCACCATGACCTGCAAGCACGACGTCAAGCGCATCACCATCGACCCGAGCCTGCTGGCCGACGACAAGGACATGCTGGAAGACCTGGTCGCCGCCGCGTTCAACGCTGCGGTGCGCAAGGCCGAGGACACCTCGCAGGAAAAGATGGGCAAGCTCACCGCGGGCATGCCCGGCCTGCCGGGCGGCATGAAGTTTCCCTTCTGATGGCGCCGCCACGGCGCTGACCGGGCATGGCCGACACCCATTGCCTCGAGTCGCTGATCCAGGCGCTGCGGCGCCTGCCCGGCGTCGGCATCAAGTCGGCGTCGCGCATGGCCTTCCACCTGCTGCAGCACGACCGTCCCGGGGCGCTCCTGATGGCGCAGGCGCTGCAGCAGGCGGCAGACCATATTCGCCATTGCAGTCTGTGCCACACCTTCACCGAAAACGAGGTCTGCGCCACCTGCCTCGATCCGAAGCGCGACCGCAGCAAGCTCTGTGTGGTCGAGACGCCGGCCGACCAGGCCGCGGTCGAGCGCACCGCCGCCTTCCGGGGCCTGTACTTCGTGCTGATGGGCAAGTTGAGCCCGCTGGACGGGATCGGTCCCAACGACATTGGCCTGGCCAAGTTGTTCGCGCGCGCCACCGAGGGCGATGTGCAGGAAGTGATCCTTGCGACCAACTTCACCGCCGAGGGCGAAGCCACGGCGCATGTGATCGGTGAAGCGCTCAGGGCCAAGGGATTGCGCGTGACGCGGCTGGCGCGTGGTGTTCCCGCCGGCAGCGAGCTGGAGTATGTCGACCTGGGCACCATTGCCCATGCGCTGGTCGACCGCCGCTGAAGAGCAGCTGAAGCGTTTCGATGGCGGTCTTCACGCCGTGTGAAGGGCGACGCTTTTCCCTTACGTGAAAACCCGCACGGGATGTTCCCGATGCAGTGCAGCATCGTCCGGTCTACGCTGAAATCAAGAGACCAGTGAGGATTTCCCCAATGAAACAAGCCATCATCAGCCGCCGCGTCTTCAGTTCCGCCGCGCTGCTCGCTGGCGTCAGCATCGGTGCGCCTTCGGTCTGGTCCCAGGCCAAACTGGAGAAGACCCGGGTCTCGATCGCGGTCGATGGCAAAGCTGCGTTCTACTACCTGCCGCTGACCATTTCGGAGCAGCTGGGTTATTTCAAGAACGAAGGCGTCGACGTCGAGATCTCCGACTTTGCCGGCGGCGCTCGCGCCCAGCAGGCCCTGGTTGGCGGTTCGGCCGACATCGTGAGCGGCGCTTACGAGCACACGATCAACATGCAGAGCAAGAACCAGTTCATCCAGTCGTTCGTGCTGCAGGGTCGTGCTCCGCAGATCGCGCTGGGCGTGTCGACCAAGACCCTGCCCAACTACCAGACCCTGGCCGACCTGCGTGGCAAGAAAATCGGGGTCTCGGCGCCCGGTTCGTCCACCAACATGGTGGCCAATCTGGTGCTGTCGCGCGCCGGCGTCAAAGCCAGCGAGGTCAGCTACGTCGGTGTCGGTAGCGCCGCGGGCGCGTTGACGGCGCTGCGGTCTGGCCAGATCGACGCCATCTGCAACACCGACCCGGTGATGACGATGCTCGAGCAGAAGGGCGACGTGAAGATCATCAGCGACACCCGCACGCTCAAGGGCACCAGCGAAGTGTTCGGCGGCCTGATGCCGGCCGCGTGCTTCTACACCCATGGCGACTACGTGCAGAAGAATCCGAATACCTGCCAGGCGCTGGCCAACGCGATCGTGCGCGGGCTGAAGTGGCTGCAGACAGCCGGTCCGAGCGACATCATCAAGACCGTGCCCGAGAATTACCTGCTCGACGACCGGGCGCTCTATCTGGCCTCCTTCAACAAGGTGCGCGAAGCGATCTCGCTCGACGGCATCATGGCCGAAGAAGGAACCCGTACCGCGTTGCGGGCGCTGACCAGTTTCGACCCGTCGATCAAGGCCGACAAGATCGAGCTCTCCAAGACCTACACCAACGACTTCGCCCGCCGGGCCAAGGACCGGTTCAAGGCGTAGTGCTTCGCAGAGGTGAACAGCCGGCCAGCCGGACGGCGAGGCCCGCAGCCAGGCCCAGGCCCGGCTGGAGCGGGTCGGCCTCCGTCGGTCGGACTGGCCTTTGTCGGCGCTCTGGTCGGGCGGGTCGAAAAGCGCCTGCTGAAGTGGCAGCCCCGGCTGGGCGAAACCGAAGAGCTCTGAGCCGCCGGGCAAACCGGATGGTTCAGGCGGGTTTGCGGGCCAGGATGAACAGCAACGAGCCGGAGGCGGCGATCAGCGCCAGCAGGGTGAAGCCGGCGCGGTAGTTGCCTGTCAGGTCCGCCAGCACGCCGGCCACCATCGGGCCGGCCACCTGTCCCAGCGCGATCACGATCGCCGACAGGCCCATGATCATGCCGATGGCGCTGCGGCCGAAGTAGTCGGCGCGGATCGCCTGCATGAACGGACCGCGCAGGCCCCAGGCGATGCCGTGCAGGATGGCAAAGGCACCGACCCAGTAGGGGTTGGCGGCGAACGTCAGCAGCAACAGGCCGACCGCGTGCATCAGCATGCAGATGGCCGCCACATAGCGTTTGTCGAAACGGTCGCCGATCACCGACCCCACCAGCACGCCGGCGGTCTGGCCGACCGTCATCAGCAAGATCGCGAGCGACGCCTGGCCCACGCTGTAACCCAGGCCTTCCTTCATGTGCGCGATGGCATGGACATTGACGGCCGTGACCACCAGCAAGGCGAAGCCATGGCCGACGGCCAGCAGCCAGAAGGCGCTGGTCCGCAACGCCTGCGCGGCGGTGAAGTTGCGCTCGACCGGTTCGGCTGCGTCGGAGCTGTCGGAGGTTCCGGCGCTGGCGACATTCGAAGTTCGGGTGCCAGGATCGACTGGCTGTTCGCCAGCACCGCCCGGCGGCGACTTGAAGACCATCGACAGCGGCAACCCGACCAGCAGGATGATCGCGCCTGACGCCACCGCTGTTGCGCGCCAGCCGTAGGCTTGCATGAACCACGCCACCGCCGGCACGAAGCTGCCCCCCAGCGACATGCCCAGGGTCATCAGTGCCAGGGCCCGTGCGCGCTGGTGCTTGAACCAGTGAATGATCGCGATCGTGAGCGGAAAGTAGCCGCAGAAGCTCACACCCAGCGCGATCACGATGATCGCCGCATAGAACTGCCCGATCGTCTGCACCTGGCCCAGGCCGATGAAACCGAGGCCGAAAGCGATCGTGCCAACCCGGATCATGGTTCGCGATCCGTAGCGGTCGACGATCCAGCCCAGGGCCGGACCGAGCAGCGCGCCCTCGATCGACTGCAGCGCCGCCCCGCCGGAGAGCGCGGTCTTGCTCCAGCCGAGCTCGTCCGACATCACCGCCACGTACAGGCCGAAAGCCTGCATCAGCAAGGCGCTCTGCAGGAAATACATGGCGCCGGCAGCCGCGACGATCCGCCAGCCGTAGAAGGCTTTCAGGATCGCACCTGCTGCCACAACGTCATTCGCACAGCTTAGCGCGGCTCGGCCGACGCTTCAGGCCGGGATGATCTTCCGGTTGGCAGCGCCCGGCAGCGTGTTCAGGCTCTTGCCCAGCGACGCACTGAAGGAGTTTTCCAGCACCGAGCTGACGAAGATCCAGTCCGCGCGCGCTGACTGCGGCGTCAGTGTCAACAGCACATAGCCCCGGCGGCTGGTCTCCGCATACTTCAGGTCCGGCATCATCCGCACCAGCGAATCGGCCAGGAACTGGCGGCTGATTTGCGGGTACTTGACTTCCAGGCCAGTCGACGTCACCGACGGCGTCGCATACTCGACGCCGACCGCCCGACCGGACGCATCCTTCAAGTCGCTGGCGAACGCGTTGTGGCTGTCGCCGGAAAGCACGACCAGGTTGCGGTCCGCGGCCCGGGCGGCGGCCAGCAGTTTTTCGCGCGCGGCCGGGTAGCCGCCCCAGTTGCCCAGGTCGTAGGGAATCTTGCGTTGGTCCACCAGCGCCTGCTGCGCCGGGCTGCGCGCGGATGCGGCAATGCTCAGCGCCGTGAGGTAGTCGTCGATGCTGCTCTGCGTGAAGTTGTCGTAGACGCTCAGCGGCACTTCCATGCGCCCGATCAGCACCTGCTGACCGACCACCTGCCAGGTCGCCTTCGACGCAGCCAGGCCGGCGGCCAGCCAGTCCTGCTGGGTCTGGCCCAGCATCTGGCGATTCGGATCGTTGGCGGCGCCGGACAGGAAGGCATCGCGTCCGGTCGGCGCGTCGCGCCCGATCACCCGGGCGTCGAGCAGATGGATCGTCGCCAGGTTGCCGAGGTCGAAGGAGCGATAGATTCTCAGCGGGCTGGCCGGATCGGGAACGCGCACCGGCAGCCATTCGCGCCAGGCCCGGGCCGCGGCTTCGCGGCGGACCGCGAAGTTGCCCTCGGTCGCCGGGTCATGGCCCTCGGCGCCGTCGCGCCAGATTCCGTTGATCAGTTCGTGGTCGTCCCAGACCGGGATGATCGGCATCGCCGCGTGCATCGCGCGCAGGTCGGCATCGGTGTGGTAGTGCGCATGACGGGCGCGGTAGTCCGACAGGTTGAGCAGTTCGGTGCGCGGCTCGAGCTTGCGCCCGAACAACGCGGCGACCGCCTGTTCGGACTGGCTGAGACCGTTCTCGTAGATGTAGTCGCCCAGGTGCAGCGCCACGTCGATGTCGCCGCGGTTGGCCGCATCGGCGTAGACATGGAACTGGCCGACCGGAAAAGCCGCGCAGGAGAAGACCGCCATCCGGACCTGGCTGACGTCGCCGACCGGCAGTGTCTTGGTGCGGCCGGTCCGCGAGGTCTCGCCGCCATGGCGGAAGCGATAGAAATACGAAGTGGCCGGCTGCAGTCCGGTGGCGTCGACCTTGACCGTGAAGTCCTGCTCGATGCTGGTGGCGGCGCTGCCGGACGCGACCAGGCTGGTGAACGCCGCGTCCTTCGCCACCTCCCACTGCACCGTGGTCGCCGTGGTTTCGTCGCGGTTCACGCGGGTCCAGAGAATGACGCGGTCCGACAGCGGATCGCCGCTGGCCACGCCGTAGCCGAAGCGCTCCTCGTTCTCGCTGCCGCCACCGCCGCACGCGGCGAGCCCGGTGGCCGAGCCGACCACCAGCGCGCCGGCGCCCAGCACGAAGCGGCGCCGGCCACCGTCGGCCAGCCTTGCCGCTTCAAGCCCGCTGCCCGAGAGCGCAGCGTCGTCCGCCGCGGCGTTGTTATGTTCTGACATGAAATCCCCTGGTGATGCCGGTCAGCGGCGTTTCTGTGGCGCTGCCTGCTTGCGTGGCGCCGCGGCTTTGCCGGCGCTGCGCGACACGGACACCGGTTTCGCGGCCCGGCCCGGTGCCTTGGCCCGCTCGCGGGCCGGAGCGGCGCTGGCTTTGTCCCGCGCGGGAGCGCGCGAGGCCTGCGCCCGCATCGGCAAGTGCAGCACGACCGACTGGCCGGCCGTGAAAACCGCGCCGGCGCTGATGCTGTTCCAGCTCGCGATCTCCTCGGTGCTGACGTTGTAGCGCTTGGCCATGCTGGCCACGCTGTCCCGCTTGCCGGCCTTGACCGTGGTGCGCCGGGTGACGTTTTCAGGTGCGAAATTGAGCTGGCCGTGATCGGCGACCTGGCTGGTCACGTCATGCTGGTGTTGCGGATTGCGCGGAACGACCAGCACCGAGCCGCCCTTGATCAGCATCCGCGGCGGGATCGTGTTGGTGCTGCGAAGTTCGCTTTCGCTCATCCCGATCCGGCGCGCCGCCTCGCTCACGGTCATCGTCGCCGGCGCGCTCCATGCCGTCCAGCTGGCAAACTGGCCTTTCGTGTAGGCATCGAAGTTGCGCTCGAACACTTTCGCGTTGTCCCACGGCAGCAGCAGTTCAGGCGTGCCCGCGGCCAGGATCACCGGCCGGTTCATCGAGGGATTGAGCGCCTTGAAGTCGGCCAGCTTCACGTCGGCCAGCTTGGCCGCCAGCTCGACGTCGATATCGCGCGTGACCTTCACCGTCTGGAAGTACGGATGGTTTTCGATCAGCGGCAGTTCGGCCTTGAAGTTTTCCGGATTGGCGATGATGTTCTTCACCGCCTGCAGCTTTGGCACGTAGTAGCGGGTCTCGTTGGGCATGTTCAGGTCGACATAGCCGGTGCCGAGGCCGCTCCGTTGGTTCTTCGCGATGGCGCGGCCGACGCTGCCTTCGCCCCAGTTGTAGGCGGCCAGCGCCAGGTGCCAGTCACCGAACATGCGGTGCAGCTTCTGCAGGTAGTCCAGCGCCGCCCGGGTGGAGGCCAGCACGTCGCGCCGGTCGTCGCGAAAGACGTTCTGCTTGAGCTCGAAGTAGGTGCCGGTCGCGGGCATGAACTGCCACATGCCGGCGGCGCGCGCGCTGGAGACCGCCTGCGGGTTGAAGGCGCTTTCGATGAAGGGCAGCAGCGCCAGTTCCGAAGGCATGTTGCGCCGCTCGAGCTCCTCGACGATGTGGAACAGGTACTTGCTGGAGCGCTCGGTCATGCGCTGGATGTAGTCGGGCCGGGTGGCATACCACTGCTCCTGCTGGCGCACCAGGTCGCCCTCCAGGTCGTTCATCTTGAAGCCGCGCCGGATCCGGTCCCACAGGTCGGCCGGCACCTGCATGCCGGCGACATCCTTCGAGGACGCCTGGCCGGCGGTGATCGGCTGCAGCGGGCCGCCGGGGATCACGGGCGCGAGCGGCGCCTCGGCGGCAATCGGCGTCGGCGCGGGGGCAGGGGCCACCACCGCTGCCGGGCGCAGCTGGGCCGGCGTGGGGGCGGTCGTGGGCGTGGCGCAGCCGGACAGCCACAGGGCGAGGGCCATGCCAGCGATCGGATAAAGCTTCATCGGGACTCGTTTTCTCGTTGTCGATGGCCGGCAAAAAGGCCGCCATCGTCGGATGTTGTTCGGGCGTCCAGGGCACTGGCGGCCCTGTCGACGGCGGATTCGCGGTGGCGCTGGATGGCCAGGCGCGAATGCTGGCAGTGTGACCCGGAGTAGACGCTATCGGCGTGGCCTGGTCGCATCGGCCGTGCAAAGTTCACGTTACGCAACGGGGATTCGTGTGGTTGGCCCACGCGACCACAGGCAGTCGACGGCAGCACCGGCCCGGGGACGCGCGCAGGGCGTGACTAGAATCACTCCCAGTTGCGGGCCTCGGGGGCTGCGCCAAATGGTGGTCCTGCGACGCAGGCGGCGGGATGAACTTCATGAGCGACCCGATTATAGGAATGCAGCAATGGTTTGAAACCCCGCCGGGGCAGTACCTGCTGGCGTGGGAACGTTCGGAATTCGACCAGGCGGTCGGCGACATCTTCGGCTATCACGCGCTGCAGCTCGGCCTGCCGGGAATCGATGCGCTGCAAGCCAACCGGATGCCGCACAAATGGCTGGCCGTGAGCAACCCGGTCGCCAGCGAGATTCCGCCGGCAGCGCGGCCGGCAATCGTCACCGATTTCGCGGCCTTGCCGTTCGCGGAAAACAGCCTCGACCTGGTGGTCTTGCCGCATTCGCTGGAACTTAATCACGATCCGCACGCCACCCTGCGCGAGGTCGAACGGGTGCTGGTGCCGGAGGGCCGGGTGGTGATCTGCTGCCTCAACCCGGCCAGCCTGTGGGGGTTGAAGCAGCGGCGCGCGCACCTGTACCAGCGCTTCGGCGTTGGTGAGCTCTACCTGCCGGGGGCCGGCGAGTTCATCGGCTACTGGCGTCTGCGCGACTGGCTGCGGCTGCTCAATTTCGAAGTCGAATCCGGCAACTTCGGCTGCTGGCGGCCGGCCATGAAGAGCCAGAAATGGCTCGATCGCTACCGCTGGGTCGATGCCGTCGGCGAGCGCTGGTGGCCGATCTTCGGGGCCGCGTACTTCCTGGTGGCGGTCAAGCGGGTGCGCGGAGTCAAGTTGATCGGCAAGGCCTGGCGGCCGTCCGCGGGAATTGCCACCGCCCCGGTGCCCCTGGCCAACCGGACCCACCGCGCACCAGCGCAGCAAGGACACAGCGAGTGAACGAGGTCGAGATTTATACCGATGGCGCCTGCAAGGGCAACCCCGGCCCGGGCGGCTGGGGCGTGCTGCTCAAAGGTGGCGGCACCGAGAAAGAACTGTTCGGCGGTGAGCTGGGCACCACCAACAACCGGATGGAACTGCTGGCGGTGATCCGCGCGCTGGAGGCGCTCAAGCGGCCGTGCCAGGTGGCGCTGTACCTGGACAGCCAGTACGTGCTCAAGGGCATCACCGAATGGCTGCCCGGGTGGAAGGCCAAGGGCTGGCGCACCGCGGCCAAGCAGCCGGTCAAGAACGTCGACCTCTGGCAGGTCCTGGATGCGCTGGTCAGCCAGGGCGGGCACAAGATCGACTGGCGCTGGGTCCGTGGTCACACCGGCGATGCGGGCAACGAACGGGCGGATGCGCTGGCCAACCTCGGCGTCGACCAGGCCCTCGGCCGGTGAGGCCAGGTCAACGGCCCAGGGCAGTTGAGGTCATGTAAACGGCGCGTCAACCACAGCCACTGGACCCGGGCACGCGGTGGGTGGAAATGCCGGACGTTTCGAATCGCGGCGGGTGGGCTCCTGCTACATTGACCGGTTGGTTTCATCCGACAACCAGGGCCCGATAAAAAAACTCGCCGGAACGACTCTTTGATGGCTTCGAAAGCAATCTTTACCGCGATCGCCGTGCTGTGCATCGCCGCCACTTCCGGCGCTGCGTGGTGGTACCAGAAC
>JAJAZH010000040.1 GCA_026785815.1 Ramlibacter sp.
ACTCGCCGCGGTCACGCAGGTCGACAGCCACGCGTCGCCCAAGGACATGGCCTTCACCGTGTCGGCCGAACTGTTCCTGCTGCAGCACACCTGCCACTGGTTCTGCAAATCCCGGACGGTCGCCTCGGCCCGGATGCTTGCGCGGCACAAGACCTCGCATCAGCAGCTGATCGAGTCGGTTTCGCCGCCAACGCGCGCCGCCTACTGCAAGCTGATCGGAGCGGCTTAGCCCAGGTTTCCGGGACCGATGTCCGGCCCGGCGCGTCCGAGTTTCGCGTCTTGCTTGCCCAGGTCGAACTCCGCGCGGCGGCGCTCGATCTCCTGCGGTGCCAGCCGCTCGATGTTGGCGTAGTCCAGCTTCCAGTCATCGCTGACGCTCCAGCGCATGGGCGATTGCATCGTGCTGCGGGCGGCCTGCGCTGTTTCCAGCAGGCGCAGGGCCGACTCCAGCGTGACGGTTTGCGATTCGCTGTCGTGCGGCCGGCCGGCCGAGTTGCCGAGCGGGAAATCGGAAAACAGCAGCCGCGGCACGCCGACATGCTCGACGATGTCCCTGGCGCAACCCATCACCACGGTGGCGATCCCGCTTTGCTCCAGCAGGCGCGCCAGCAGGCTGACGGTCTGGTGGCAGACCGGGCAGTTGGGCACCAGGATCGCGACATCGGCGCCGTCGGCCTGACACAGCGCGACGATCTGCGGGCCGTCGACCTGCAACGTCTCGCGCTGGCTGCGACGGGTCGGCGCGCCGTGAAAGCGCGCCGCCACTGAACCGATGCGGCCCGCCGCGGCGCAGCGCCGCAACGCCGGCAACGGGAACCAGGTCCCCGGGTCGGCGGCGGTGGTGTGTTGCCGGTCGATGGCGACATGCGAAATCCGCAGGTCGTGGTCCAGCGCGCAGTGGCCCGAATACACGGAGTGGAACTTGGCTTTGCCGTTGTAGGCAGCGCCCGGCCCCTGGTCCCCCAGCGTCGGCTGGAAGGGGGCCGCCGTCGTGATCAGCGCCACCCGGCTCCGCGACAGGGGTTTGGCGAGCGGCTGGAACGGCACCCCGGCGTAGTGCGCCCACTCGTAAGGCGCGCCGTAGCCCAGCGCCTGGTAGTAGCTGCGGATGCGCTCGAGATACGGGATCGGAGCGGTCACCTGGCGCAGTCAGGGCGCCTGCTGCGCCGCCAGCACCTTGACCACCACGGGATCGGCCGCCATTCGCGCGGCATGATCGGCGACCTTCGGAAAGCGCGAGATCTCGACGCCATCGCCGTTGAGCCATCGCCCCAGCGTGTAGAGGTACATGTCGCAGGTGCCGAAGCGCTCCCCCAGCACCCACGGGCCCTTGAACATCTGGCGCTCGATCAGTTCGAAACCAGCGCCGATGACTTCCGGCACCTTCTTCTTCATGGCTTCGATCGCCTTCGCGTCGTCGGCCCAGCGCTGGCCGCGCACGCGATGGGCATGGGCGACGTGCACCGTGGAGCACAGGTAGCTGTTGAACTCGTTGGCCTTCGCCAGCAGGAAGGGATCGTCGAGCGGCGCCAGCCTGGCTTGCGGAAAGGCCTGGCTGATGTACTGCAGGATCGCCGGCGTCTCGGTCAAGGTGCCAAGGTCGGTGACCAGCGCCGGCACCCGGCCCTTGGGATTGACGCGCAGGTACTCGGGCGACTGCTGCTGCTTGTTGGGGAAGTCGAGGCGAACTGTCTGGTACGGCGCGCCGGCGTATTCAAGGGCGAGGTGCGAGGCCAGGGCACAGGTGCCGGGCGCGTAGTAGAGCGTGAACATGCGCAATCATAGGTCGGGCGCAGCGTCCACCCGCGATCACCTCGCCGCCAGCCCCAGCTTGAGCGGCACCAGTTTGCCGGCCGCGGAATCGACCTTTCTGGGGGCCGCTGCCGCCACGCGCGCGGCATCGACGCCGGCGTCGAATCGGGCCGGCTGCGTCAGGTCGTTGCTGGCGCCATCGAACTTCGCCCCAAGGCGCCCGCTCCCGTTGGCCTGACCCGACCGATCAGGACTTGCCGCCGCCCGATGTCGAGCCGCTGCGTTGCTTGCCGTCCTCTTTCCCGGCTTGGCCTTGTTGTCCGCCCTGGCCGCTTTGCTGCTTGTTGGCCTGGTCCACCTGGGTGGAACCCTGCTTCTCGGAATTCTGCTCGTTGCCCTGCTTGCTTCCATCGTCACGACTTTTATTGGCCGGACTCTTGTTGGATGACATTGCGCATTCCTTTCGGTAAGTGACAGCCACACAGCGTGGCCGATCCTTTCGTTTTAAGCGCTGGCACGACTGTTGCGCTGTCAGGCACCACCTACTTCACCGTAGGTGCGCGCCACCTTCGAGGCGGTCGGCGCAGAATGCGCGGAGCCAACTGTCGCCCCCGATGCCCACACCCCTCCATCTCCGTGACCTGCGGGTCGAGCCGGCGCTCCATCCACGCCAGCAACCGCACCTGAGCGTGACCAGCGGGCTGGTGACGGATGCGGACGATCGGACGCTTGCATCGCAGCTGCTGGCGGTCGACCTGGGCTGACCGTGGACCCGGACGCCGCCACCACCAACGAAGGAACAGGCCCCGCCTCGTTCGACGTGATCGTGATCGGCGCCGGCCTCTCCGGTATCGCGGCGGGCCACTATCTGCAGACGCTGTGTCCCGGCCTCAGCTACGTGATCCTGGAGGGACGGCAGGCGATCGGCGGCACCTGGGACCTGTTTCGTTATCCGGGCGTGCGGTCCGACTCCGACATGTCCACCTTGGGC
>JAJAZH010000041.1 GCA_026785815.1 Ramlibacter sp.
AGATCAACCGGCTCGGCTTGCCGGCCGGCAGCGAGTTCCTGGACGTGATTTCGCCCCAGTACATCGGCGACCTGATTTCCTGGGGGGCGATCGGTGCCCGCACCACCGAAAGCCAGGTCCACCGCGAGCTGGCTTCCGGCCTGTCGGCGCCGATCGGCTTCAAGAACGGAACCGACGGCAACATCCGCATCGCGACCGATGCGATCCAGGCCGCGGCCCGCGGTCACCACTTCCTGTCGGTGCACAAGAACGGGCAGGTGGCGATCGTCCAGACCAACGGCAACAAGGATTGCCACGTCATCCTGCGGGGCGGCAAGGCGCCCAACTACGACGCTGAGAGCGTGGCTTCGGCGGGCCGCGACCTGGCGGCGGCGGGGCTGTCGCCGCGTTTGATGGTCGATTGCAGCCATGCCAACAGCAGCAAGCAGCACGAGAAGCAACTCGACGTCACGCGCGACATTGCCGCCCAGATCAGCGGCGGATCCGACAGTGTTTTCGGCCTGATGATCGAAAGCCACCTGCAGCCGGGCGCCCAGAAATTCACGCCTGGTAAGGAACATCTGGACGGACTGGAATACGGAAAAAGTATTACCGACGCATGCCTGGGTTGGCCGGATTCGTTGCATGCCCTGGAGATCCTTGCCGATGCGGTCATGGCTCGGCGGGGACGACGCAGCTGAGGAACTGACTCGTCCGGGCGGTAAAAAAAGTATTTACAAGTAGTTACCTATCGACTATATTTGTTGCTAATCCTTTGGATCGCACCTTACCGAGAGGGCCAGCAATATGTCGATCGAACTTCCCGTCCTGCGCCTGGGCCTGGCTGGTTTCAGTGTCGAGCAGAAGGCGGCGCTGCACTCTATGCTGCAGCGTTCCGCGCCAGGCCGCCACACTTGGCAGATCGGCAACTTCACCGCTGCCGACGCCTGGTGGATCCACGGCGCCCGGACCCAGCTGGCGGGCGGCCAGACGATCCGGATCACCCCGGCAATCCCGACCGAGCGTTCGCTCCAGATCAACGTGGAAGACGCCGATCGCCCGATGGCTTTTTCGGTCCCGCTCGCTTTCACGCCGTTCGAGCCGCACTACAACTTCGATCCGGCGTCCCTCAGCAGCATCAACCAGGTGCTGGAGAAATTCGAAAGCTGGCTGCAACCGGTGGCAGCGCAGTTCTCGCTGGCCGGCCGCATCCTCGAGCATGAAAGCGTGCTGGGATCGGGGATCTACCATGTGATGCTCAATGGAAGGCTGCTCGCCGTGGTCGACATGCACGGCGAAGTGGGCGTGATTCCCAGCGCCGGGCCGGCGGACTTCGACGATGCGATGTGGGTACGCCAGCCCGGTGCCACCCAGATCCCGGAAGCGTTCGTACGCGCCAGCCTGTCGGAGCTGATGTGGCAGTACGCCGTACGGACCACGCGCGATGTCCTGCCCAAGCGCTATCGGGCGCGGACTCTGTACTTTCGCCGGGCGCCGCGAATTCCGCAGCGCCTGCTGTCCGATTCGCACCTGCTGCTGATCCGCGAACTGGCTGCCTGCAGCGCCAACTTCATCGAACTGCAGCAGCGCACCGGCATGGGCGCGGATGCGCTGGCGCGGGTGCTCGCGGCGCTGTACCTGGTCGGCACCATCACCTCCGACCCGAAGCGCGCCTGCGTCACCACCGCAGTGGCGCGGACCCAGGAGCCGGAACCGAGCCAAGGCATCCAGCACAGCATCGTCCCTTCTGGAATGGACTCCGAATCGCCGTCCCAGGCGGCGCGCCGTTACGGCCTTGCCGACTTCACGGTCGCCATGCCGATCGGACCGCGCTAGGCCGCTTTCCTCAGCGCTGACAATAGCCCGGCGTGAAAACCGCCGAAGCTGCCGTTGCTCATGCAGACCACCTGGTCGCCGGGCCGGACAGCGGCCAGGACCTGCTGCAGCAATTCATCGATCGAACCGGCGACGCTGGCCCGCGGGCCCATCGGCGCGAGCGGCTCGCGCGGGTCCCAGCCCAGGCCACCGCTGAGGCAGAACGCCAGGTCCGCGTGCTCCAGGCTCCATGGCAACTGCGATTTCATCGTTCCCAGTTTCATCGTATTGCTGCGAGGCTCGATCACCGCCAGGATGCGCGGCGCGCCGGTGCGGCGCCGCAACCCGTCGATCGTGGTGCGGATGGCGCTCGGATGGTGGGCGAAATCGTCGTAGACCGTCACGCCGCCGACCGTGCCCAGCAACTCCATCCGGCGCTTGGCATTCCTGAATTCGCACAGCGCGGCGGCGGCGGCCTCCGGCCCGACCCCGACATGCTGGGCGGCCGCGAGGGCCGCCAGCGCGTTCAACTGGTTGTGCACGCCGCTTAACGCCCAATCGACCCGGCCGCTGGGGCGACCGCGTTCCATCACTTCGAATGAATGCGGCTCGCCCTCGGCGATGAAGTCGCTGACGGCAGCCCCGAAGCTGCGCACCTCGCTCCAGCAGCCCTGATGCAGCACGCGCGCCAGGCTTTCCTCCAGCCCGTTGACCACCACCCGGCCCGACGCCGGGACGATTCGCACCAGGTGATGGAACTGGCGTTCGATGGCGGCGAGGTTGTCGAAAATGTCGGCGTGGTCGAACTCCAGGTTGTTGAGCACAGCCGTGCGCGGCCGGTAGTGCACGAACTTGCTGCGCTTGTCGAAGAAGGCCGTGTCGTATTCATCGGCCTCGATCACGAAAGCGCCGCTGCCGGTGCGGGCCGAGACGCCGAAATTGAGCGGCACGCCGCCCACCAGGAAGCCGGGCTCCAGGCCCGCGTGTTCCAGGATCCAGGCCAGCATCGACGTGGTGGTGGTCTTGCCATGGGTGCCGGCGACCGCCAGCACATGGCGTCCCTGCAGCACGTTTTCCGCCAGCCATTGCGGGCCGCTGGTGTACCGCTGCGCGCCGTCCAGGATCGCTTCCATCAGCGGATAGCGTGGCTCGCCGTCGGGGCCGCGGGCCCGCGAGACGACATTGCCAACCACCCACACGTCCGGCTTCAGCGCCATCTGCTCGGCGCCGTAACCTTCCAGCAGTTCGATGCCCAGGCCGCTGAGCTGGTCGCTCATCGGCGGATAGACGCCAGTGTCGCAGCCGGTGACCCTGTGACCGGCGTCGCGCGCGAGCGCCGCCACGCCGCCCATGAAAGTGCCGCAAATCCCCAGAATATGAATGTGCATGGGGACGAATTATCGGTGCGCTGCTGCAGCGCCCAACGGCTCAGTTGCTCGCCGTCGGCGTGTTCATCCAGTCCGCGAAGGCTGGGACCCGGCTGCGCCCGCAAACCTTTCCCTGAGCTTCATCTTCCAGAACTTGCCGGTCGAAGTGCGTGGCACCGCGTCGATGAATTCATAGCGATCCGGCAACTGCCACCTGGCAAAGCCGTGCTTGAGCAGATGCGCGTTGAATTCAAGCGCGCTGACTGCCGGCCCGGGCTTGAGCACGACGCAGGCCAGCGGCCGTTCGCTCCACTTTTCATCGGGAATGGCGATCACAGCGGCTTCGGCCACAGCGGGGTGGGCCATGATCGCGTTTTCCAGGTCGACCGAGCTGATCCATTCGCCACCCGACTTGATCAGGTCCTTGGTCCGGTCGGTGATCCGGACGAAGCCAAGGCTGTCGACCGAGGCCACGTCGCCGGTTCGCAACCAGCCGTCGTCGGTGAATTTCTCCGGGTCCACCGCGTTGGGGTAATAGCCGCCGGTGATGAACGGTCCGCGCACCTGGATCTCGCCGACGCTGCTGCCGTTCCAGGCCTGGTCGCCTCCTTCTTCGGCGCGCACTCGCAGGTCGACCAGTGGCACCGGAACCCCCGCCATCGCCGCCCGGCGGTACTTTTCGTCGGCACTGGCGCCCTGCAGTTCGGCCCGCGGATACGAGATCGTGCAGACCGGCGAGGTCTCGGTCATGCCCCAGCCCTGCAGGATCCAGATCCCGTGGCGGTCGAAGGCACGGATCAGCGACTCCGGCACGGCCGCGCCCCCGACCAGCGAACGCATCCCGCGGGGCAGTTTCCAGCGTCCGTGGTTGGGTGAGCCTTCGGCTTGCGACGCGTCGTAGGCCTGGATCAGGCTCATCCAGATGGTCGGGACGCCGAGCGACAGGGTCGGCGGCTCCAGTTGCATCAGGTCCAGCAGGTCGTCCGGGTGCAGGTGCGGGCCGGGGAAGACCAGCTTCACGCCCATCATCACCGCGCCGTACGGCATGCCCCAGCTGTTGGCATGGAACATCGGCGTGACCGGCAGCACGACGTCGGTTCCGCGCAGGCCCCAGAAGTCGGCCAGGCTGGCAACCAGCGTGTGCAGAACCGTCGATCGGTGGGAATAGACCACTCCCTTGGGCCGTCCGGTGGTGCCCGAGGTGTAGCACATGGCCACCGGATCGTTTTCCTCGTGCGGCTCATACCGGAACCGATCCGGGTCGGCTTCGGCCAGCATCTCTTCGTAGCTGGTGAACTCCGCCGGGACTGGTGCGCCCGAGAAAGGAAAGACGATGACTTTCTCGAACCGGTGCAGGTGCGCGAACTGCCGGTACAAGGGCAGCAGCACATCGTCGACCACCAGGAAGCGGTCGCCCGCGTCACCGGCGATCCAGCCGATTTCATCCGGCGAGAGGCGCAGATTCAATGTGTGCATCACGCCGCCAGCCGCCGGAATGCCAAAGTAGCACTCGAGGTGCGCGTGGTGGTTCCAGCACAGCGTCGCCACCCGGTCACCCCGCTTCACTCCCAGCGTCCTGAGCGCGGCCGCGAGCGATCGGGTGCGCCGGTAGTACTGGCCGAAGCTGTGGCGCCGCAGGCTCTTGTCGGGCAGCCGCGAGACGATTTCATTGCCGGCGAACAATCGCCCGGCGCGCTCCAGCAAGTGGTTGAGCGACAGCGGAACGTTCATCATCGTGCTTTGCATGCGGCCTCCGGGTTGCACGGCACTTTACGGCTGGCGGCGAGTCAATGACTGCAGAATCTTCCCTGATGGACAACCTACAATCCGAGATCGCCGCCACCGCCGCGCGCATGGTGGTCGAAGAGGGCCTGGAATACGGGCCCGCCAAACGCCGCGCTGTGCGCCAGCTGGGATTGCGCGCCCGCACCGCGCTGCCCGACAACGACCTGATCGAGGAGTCGGTGCGTGAATACATCGAGCTGTTTTGCGCCGACACCCAGCC
>JAJAZH010000042.1 GCA_026785815.1 Ramlibacter sp.
CGGCGTGATCCACAACCAAGACCAGCCGACCGACCGCTTCCCGCTCGGCGAACTCGATGGCAGCCTCAGCCCGCGGCTGCAGGCGCTGTCGCAGTCGCTGGAGGCAGCCTCCATCCGCGCACCGGTCACCAGCGACATCCGCACCGAAAAATGGCTCAAGGTCTGGGGCAACCTGGCCCTGAACCCGATCGGCGCCTTGTGCCACGCGCCACTCGGCGACATCCATGCGTTCGAGCCGACCCGCGCAGTCGCGATGAAGATGATGGCCGAGGCGCAGGCAGTGGCGAACAAGCTCGGAATCACGTTCCAGATATCGCTGGAAAAGCGGCTGGCGCGCGCTGCCGAACTGGGTGCGATCCGGACATCGACGCAGCAGGACGTGGAGGCCGGCCGGGCGCTCGAAGTCGACGCGCTGATCGGCGCGGTGCTGGAGATGGCGGCCCTGGTCGACGTGCCGGCGCCCTACATGGATTCGCTCTACGCCTGTACCCGGTTGCTGGACCGGATCATCACCCGGGACAAGCTCAGGTTCGCGCCGCAAGCGGTGGACCCAGACTGACTGCAACAGGGCCAGGCCCAAGGGCTGGCCTCGAGCTGGTTCGATGATTCATGTATGATTGAAATATGCATGAATCGATTGTTGTCAGGGCCCTGGCGGCGCTGGCCCAGCCCTTGCGCCTGCAGTTGTTCCGGGCACTGGTCGTCGCCGGACGGCGGGGCATGACGCCAGGCACGATGGCGCAGGGACTGGGGATCTCGCCCAGCTCCCTGTCCTTCCATCTCAAGGAACTGATGAACGCCGGCCTGGTGACGCAGGAACGGGCGAGTCGAAACCTCATCTACCGGGCCGCATACGACCGGATGAACGCCGTTCTGGGATACCTGACCGACAACTGCTGCGACGGAACGGCGTGCGGCGTGGACGTCCCCGCCATGGCGACGGCGACTTGTGGCGCCGACTGACATGACCACCAACGTGCTGATCCTGTGCACCCTCAACTCCGCGCGCAGCGTGCTGGGCGAAGGGATGCTCAATCACCTGGCCGGCAAGCGGGGCCGGGACGTGCGGGCCTACAGCGCGGGCAGCTCGCCCAGTGGCCGCATCAATCCGCTGGCCCTGCAAGCGCTGGCCAGCGCCGGGATCTCGACCGACGGGTACCGCAGCAAGAACTGGGATGAATTTGCCGGCGCCGGCAGCCCGCAGATGCGGGTGGTGATCACGGTTTGCGACAGCGCCGCCGCCGAGACTTGCCCGTACCGGCCGGGCGGGCCGGTTCAGGTGCATTGGAGCTACCCCGACCCTTCCGACGCGCCGGATGCGGACAGGAAGAACGCCTTCGAACTCACCCGCCAGGCGCTCGGCTACCGGATGCTGCAACTGCTGCAACTGCCGCTGGAGTCGATCAGCGACGCCGACCTGCAGGCCGCGCTCGCAGCCATCTCGCACAGCTGAAGCCTGGTGGAAGTGACTGAAATGACTGAAGTGAACGCGGTCCAGAAAATCTTCGCCGAAGCGCTGGGCACCGCGCTACTGCTGGCCATCGTCGTCGGCTCCGGCATCATGGGCGAGCGGCTCGCTGGCGGAAACGCCGCTGTCGCACTGATGGTCAACACGCTTTCGACGGTCGGCGGCCTGTATGTCCTGATCGTCACGCGATGTTCGACCTGTCGATCCTGCAGTTTTCGACAAAGCTGCGCGGCGGCACGGGCCAGTGGATTGCGGAAGTCGTGGCCACCGCAGGCTTGCTGCTGGTGATCCTGCGGGCGCCGGCCGCCCGGGTCGCAGCGATGGTTTCTGCCTACATCGGCAGTGCCTATTTTTTCACCGCATCGACGTCATTTGCGAATCCGGCCGCGGCATTCGGCCGGATGTTCAGCGAGAGCTTCGCCGGGATTGCCCCTGCGAGCGTGCCTGCATTCATGGCCGCGCAACTTTTGGGCGCCGCTTTGGCGGTTGCCATCGACCGGGCGTTCGCTCACGCACCGGCGTCCCGACTATCGTGAAGCAGTTTCGGCGCCCGGCAAGGGCGTCGCGGTTTGCCGGTCAGCATGTTCCTGGATCGGGTACGACCCGAAGACCTGGCGGGCCGAGCGGGTTTCCGGCAAAACGTAGACGATGCCTTCGGTGTTCTTGAACGCCGGGCTCACCACATCTTCATAGAACCGAACCGGCACATTGATGCAGCCATAGGTAATGCGTTTGTCGACCGGGCTGGGCGAGGCCAGGCGCTGGGCGCGGCGCTCCTTGGGCTGGCCGGTAACGACCCGATGCAGGGAGACTGAAGTGTCATAGTCGACCCAGAGCACTTCCTCTCCCTTCAGATCGCGGTCGAGCGAAGCGACGAAACGGCCTGCGGGCGTGGTGCGCTCGGTGGGACGAATGGTGGACAACGGCCGCTCTCCGATGCCGGGAACCGATTCATCGCCGACGGCCAGTCCCAGCAGCGCCGAACTGGCTCCGCGCAGCAGTCCCTGGGCATCGAAAACAAACACTTTGGCCTGGACCTTGTCGATGATGACGAAGGGCAGGTTGCGGTTATCGGCAGAATGGACAATCCAGTGAGCCACTTCCTGCGACTCGGGCGAAGCCACTTCATGCAGGAAGTTCGCTCGCTTGGGGGGGTGGGTGCCGGCAGGCGGAGGCTGGGTCTGGAATGCCTCGTTGATCACCGGGGCGCCGACCACCGATCCGTTTACGGTCGCTGTCGCTGGCGAAACCAACAGCAACGCCAGGGCGACACTCAACAGCGCGCCCGCGAAACCGCACTGGCTGGAAGGCACTTGCGTGCCTTCCAGCGCGCAGCGGCGCCCGCGGATATCCGTTGCTTTCGCCTGACCTGTCATTGAGCTGATTCCTGAAGTGAAAAGAGCCGGCGACACGGGGGTGCCGCCGGCTCCTGCCAGTTTATCCAAACACCGCTGGCCGGTCGACCCCATCCAGTCGCAGGTGTTGCGAACAGGAGCAAAAAATCACCCCTGTGCGCAACTCCAACTCCGGCTGCTGCCTTTAGTTGCGGCCCTGCTTGGCAGGACGCACGGGTGGCGTGAACACCGGCGGCGGCGGCGGAGCGACAAAAA
>JAJAZH010000043.1 GCA_026785815.1 Ramlibacter sp.
GATCGGCGCGCCGCGGCAGATCGACGCCATCGTCATCGACAGCTCCTCATTCAGCCGGTTGCGCACCGATGCCTACCGGCTCAGCTTCACACAGCGCAACCAGGCGCCGACACAAGTGGCGATGCCGTCGATCGAACTGACACTGACCGACACCCAGGACCAGCCGGTGATCCGCCGTGTGCTGGCGCCGCGAGACCTCGGAGCGGCCGCCGTCCTGGCCGCTTCGTCGGAAGCAACCGAGTCGGTCTCGCTGGCCGTGTCGAACGGCGGCGGCAACCGCATCGCGGGTTACCGGCTGCTGGCGTTTTATCCCTGACCACTTCCCGAGGTTTTTTCCATGGCAGCAGTTATTTGTGGCTCTCTGGCTTTCGACACGATCATGACCTTCGAGGGCCGGTTTGCGGAGCAGATCCTCCCCGACCAGCTTCACATCCTGAACGTGTCGTTCCTGGTCCCGGCGCTGCGCCGCGATTTCGGCGGCTGCGCCGGCAACATCGCCTACAGCCTGAAATTGCTCGGCGGCCGGCCGCTGCCGATGGCGACGCTCGGCAGCGATGGGGCGGACTACCTGGAGCGACTGAAGACGCAGGGCATCAGCACCGAGTTCGTTCGCCAGGTCGACGACACCTACACCGCGCAGGCGATGATCATGACGGACCGCGACAACAACCAGATCACCGCATTCCATCCCGGCGCCATGATGCAGGCGCATCGCACGCGGATCGCGGCGCGCAGCGACATCCGGCTGGGCATCATCGCGCCCGACGGCCGCGACGCGATGCTGCAGCACGCGCAGCAGTTCAAGGCCGCCGGCATTCCGTTCGTGTTCGATCCGGGCCAGGGCCTGCCGATGTTCGACGGCACCGAGCTGACGGCGTTCATCGACCAGGCCAGCTGGGTCACTGTCAACGACTACGAAGGCAAGATGCTCTGCGACCGCACCGGCCTGTCGAACGCCGAAATCTCGCGCCGGGTCCAGGGACTGGTGGTGACGCTGGGCGCCGAAGGTTGCGAAGTGTGGGTGGCCGGCGAAAAAACGTTGGTGCCCCCAGTGAAAGCCAGGGAAGTCGTCGATCCCACCGGCTGCGGCGACGCCTGGCGCGGCGCCTTGCTGTACGGCCTGGAGCAGGGCTGGGAGCTGGCCCGGTGCGCCGCGCTCGGCAACCAGGTCGGAGCGCTCAAGATCGCCAGCCGCGGACCGCAGAACTACGAGCTCGGAGCGCTCAAGGTTGCCTGAACCCCAAGCGGGCGGGCCTAGCTGCGCGACAGCGTGACGCCGCCGTCGACCACGATGGTTTGCCCGACCACGTAATCGCCCGCGCGCGAAGCCAGGTAGATGGCCACGCCGGCCATGTCTTCATCGACGCCGATCCGGCCGGCCGGGATCCGCTGCGCGACGGCTTCGGCGTTGTCGCGCGCGTCCCGGTTCATCTCGGAGGCAAACGCTCCAGGCGCGATGCCGCTCACCATGATGTTGTCCTTGACCAGCCGCAGCGACATGCGTTTGGTCAGGTGGATCAGCCCGGCCTTGCTGGCCGCGTACGAATAGGTCTCCATCGGATTGACCGACACGCCATCGACCGACGCGACGTTGATGACCTTCGCGGGATGCGACTTCGCTCCGGCACGCAGCAGCTCGTGCAGGGCCTGGGTCAGGAAGAACGGCGACTTCAGGTTCAGGTCCATCACCTTGTCCCAGCCGCTTTCCGGAAAGGTGTCGAAGGATTCGCCCCAGGCGGCGCCGGCGTTGTTCACCAGGATGTCGAGTGCGGGTTCCCTGACGCCAAAAGCCGCCGCCAGTCCCTGGGCGCCCGCAACGGTCGACACATCCGCCGGCAAAGAAATGCACGGCCCCAACGTTGACAGCTCGCGGGCCGCCTGGTCGCAGGCCTGGGCCTTGCGCGACGAGATGTAGACGCGCGCCCCCTGGCTCAGGAAGCCGGTCGCGATCATGCGGCCGATACCGCGCGAGCCGCCAGTGACCAGCGCCGTGCGGCCCTGTAGCGAGAAGAGTTCTTTCATGGTGCGGCTCCTGTGAAGGTGTGAGGGTAGCGCGCTGAGAGGCCATGGCAAGCACCTGAATGACAGGCGGAGCCGCTGGCGCTACGATTCGCCACCGCCCGCCGCGGCGGATCCTTGTCCAGCAGCCACCAGGAGCCCACCATGAGACTGATTGCCGGATTGCGCTTTCTTTTCGTCCCGGCGGCGGCGCTGCTGCTTGCAGCCTGTGCCCACCGGGGGGATGACGCCCGCACCGTGCTGCAACAGGCCGACCAGGCCATGGGCGGCAACGGCGTTAAAACGCTTCGCTACTCTGGCAGCGGCAGTGCCAATGCTTTTGGCCAGGCTTATCGGCCGGGCATGCCGTGGCCCCGGCAGAACCTGACCAGCTTTTCCCGCCTGCTCGACTACGAGAACGGAGCGCTGCGCGACGAGGCGGCGCGCACCCGGGCCGAGCCCAACGGAGGTGGTGCCTTGCCCCTGATGGGAACTGGCGAGCAGCGCACCACCGTGCTGATGCGAGGCACCCATGCGTGGAATCTCGCAGGCACCACGCCAGCGGCCGCGCCGTTGTCGGTCGACGGGCGCATCCACGACTTGTGGACTTCGCCCCACGGTGTGGTCAAGGCGGCCCTGAAGAACAACGCCACGCTGCGCCGCGACGGCACTGCATCGGTGGTTTCCTTCAGCGAACCCGGACGCTTCCGGGCGTCGGCCTGGATCGGCGCCGACGGGCTGGTCGAGCGGGTCGAATCGATGCAGCCCAATCCGGTGCTGGGCGACACGCCGACAGTGACCCGTTATTCGGGCTACCGCGATTTTGCTGGCGTGCGCTTCCCGACCCGGATCCAGCAGGAGATGGGCGGCTTCCCGGTGCTCGACCTGGAAGTGCGCGAGGTGCAGGTCAACGCAGCATCCGGCATCGACGTGCCGGCCGCGGTGGCGGCTGCCACCGAGCGCGTGGCAGCCGAGAAGGTGGCCGAGGGCATCTGGTTCCTGGCGGGCGGCTCGCACAACAGCGTGCTGATCGAAATGAAGGACCACCTGATCATGGTCGAGAGTCCGCTGTACGACGGCCGCGCTCAGGCCGTGCTGGCGGAAGCCCGGCGGCTGGTGCCTGGCAAGGAGCTGCGCTACGTGATCAATTCGCACCACCACTTCGACCATTCCGGTGGCCTGCGCACCGCGGCAGCGGCCGGCGCGACGCTGGTCACGAGCGACATCGCGCGGCCGTGGTTCGAGCAGGTGCTGGCGAACCCGAACAGCATCAGTCCGGACGCGCTGGCCCGGTCCGGTCGCAAGGCGACGGTGACTTCGGTCGACGGCCAGCGGACCTTCACCGACGGCGAGCGCGTGGTGCAGGTCGCGTTGATCCAGGACAGCGTGCATGCGCAGGGCTTCCTGATGGTGTGGCTGCCACGTGAGCGGCTGCTGGTCGAGGCCGATGCGTACACCCCGGCCGCACCCAACGCGTCGGTGCCGGCAGTGGTCAACGCCAACCACGTTAACCTGGTGCAGAACATCGAACGGCTCAAGCTCGACGTCGATCGCATCCTGCCGTTGCACGGCCGGATCGTTCCGGTCGCTGAGCTCTACAACGGCGTCAGGCGCTAGCCACAGGTTGGGTGGCGCGCGCGCGCCGCCGCTCGATCCAGGCTTGCAGCTCGCCGACCACGCCCTTGCGGAAGGCCAGCACGCAGACCACGAAGATGGCGCCGATGATCACGGTGACCCAGGCGCCGACCTTGTCGGCCAGCATGTTCTGCAGCGAGATCACGATGCCGGCGCCGAGCACCGGGCCGAAGAAGGTTCCGACCCCGCCCAGCAGGCTCATCAGAATGACCTCGCCGGACATCGACCAGTGCACGTCCGACAGCGTGGCGAAGCCCATGACGATCGTCTTGAGCCCGCCGGCCAGGCCGGCCAGCGCCGCCGACAGCACGAAGGCCAGCAGCTTGTAGCGGTCCACTTCATAGCCCAGCGACACCGCGCGCGGTTCGTTCTCGCGGATCATTTTCAGGACCTGCCCGAACGGCGACTTGACGATGCGCGAGATCGCCAGGAACGAGGCGACAAAGATCGCGGCGACGAAGTAATACATCGTGGTGTCGGACACCAGCGGCAGCACGCCGAACAGGCTGCCGCGGGGAACGCCCTGCAGGCCGTCTTCGCCACCGGTGAACGGGGCCTGCAGGCAGATGAAATAGACCATCTGCGCCAGCGCCAGCGTGATCATCGCGAAGTAGATGCCCTGGCGCCGGATCGCCACCGCACCGAAGACCACGCCCAGCACCGCCGCGGCGACGGTGCCCGCAATGATCCCCAGTTCCGGGGACCAGCCCTGGGTCTTGATGAACCATCCGGTCACGTAAGAGGCGCTGCCGAAAAACGCCGCATGGCCGAACGAGAGCAGGCCGGTAAATCCCAGCAGCAGGTTGAAGGCGCACGCGAACATGGCGAAGCAGAGCAGCTTCATCACGAACACCGGGTACAGGCCGATCACCGGCGCCAGCAGCAGGAGCGCCAGCAGGGCGACGTAGGTGATTCGAATCGCTGGATTGGACTTCTGCATGATTCAGGCTTCCTTGCCGAACAGGCCGGCGGGTCGAAGGATCAGCACGATCACCATCACGACGAACACCACCACGCTCGAGGCCTCGGGGTAAAAGACCCGGGTCAGGCCTTCGATCACACCCAGCCCGAGTCCGGTAACCACCGAGCCCAGGATCGAGCCCATGCCGCCGATCACGACCACCGCGAACACCACGATGATCAGGTTCGATCCCATCAGCGGCGTGACCTGGATCACCGGCGCGGCCAGCACGCCGGCCAGCGCGGCCAGACCGGCGCCGGCGCCGTAAGTGAGCATCACCATCAATGGCACGTTGACGCCGAAAGCCTGCACCAGCTTGGCGTTCTCGGTGCCGGCACGCAGGTAGGCGCCCAGGCGGGTGCGCTCGATCAGGTACCAGGTGCCCAGGCAGACCACCAGCGACGCCAGCACCACGAAGGCGCGGTAGTTGGGCAGCACCATGAAGCCGAGGTTGGTCGCGCCGGACAGCAGTTCGGGCACCGGGTAGGACTGGCCCGAGACACCGTACTGCTCGCGGAAGATGCCTTCCAGGATCAGCGACAGCCCGAAGGTCAGGAGCAGGCCGTACAGCGGGTCCAGCCCATACAGGCGCTTGAGAAAGGTCCGCTCGATGACGACACCGAGCGCACCGACGATGAGGGGGGCCAGCACCAGCGCCAGCCAGAAGTTGATGGCGAACTTGTCGAGCATGATCCACGCCGCGAAGGCGCCGACCATGTAGAGCGCGCCATGCGCGAAGTTCACGATGTCCAGCAGGCCGAAGATCACGGCCAGGCCGAGGCTGAGCACGGCGTAGAAGGCGCCGTTGACCAGCCCCAGCATCAGCTGGCCCAGGAAGGCCTGGATCGGAATGCCGAAAATTTCGTTCATGAGCGACTCGGGGCGGGTCTAAACGCGGCGCCGGCCGGGCGGCCGGCGCATGACCATTATTTCCAGAGAGCGCACTTGCTTTCGGCCTTGGTGGTCCAGGCGGCTTCGCCCTTGATGACTTCGGCGACCTTGTAGTAATCCCACGGCTCGGTCGATTCTGCGGGCGTCTTGACCTGCATCAGGTACATGTCGTGGACCATGCGTCCGTCGGGCCGGACATAGCCGCCCTTGGCGAACATGTCGTTGATCTTGGTCGACTTCAGGTGCGCCAGCACCTTCTCGCTGTCGTCGGTGCCGGTGGCCTTGACTGCGTTGAGGTATTGCAGCGTGGCCGAGTAGTCGGCGGCCTGGATCGAGGACGGCATGCGCTTCATCTTGTCGAAGAACTTGCGGCTCCAGGCCCGGGTCTCGGCGTCACGGTTCCAGTACCAGCTGTCGGTCAGGTACATGCCCTGGGTGGTCTTGAGGCCGAGCGCATGGACGTCGTTGATGAACATCAGCAGGCCGGCCAGCTTCATGGTCTTGGTGATGCCGAACTCGTTGGCGGCCTTGATCGAGTTGATCGTGTCGCCACCGGCGTTGGCCAGTCCCAGGATCTGCGCCTTGCTGCCTTGCGCCTGCAGCAGGAACGACGAGAAGTCGCTGGCGTTGAGCGGGACCCGGACCGAGCCGACGACGGTGCCGCCCGCCGCCTTGACCACGGTGGAGGTATCGTTCTGCAGCGAATGGCCGAAGGCGTAATCCGCGGTCAGGAAGTACCAGCTCTTGCCGCCGGACTTGACCACGGCATTGCCGGTGCCCTTGGCCAGCGCGACGGTGTCGTAGGCCCAGTGGATCGTGTAGGGCGAGCATTGCTCGTTGGTCAATTGGGCCGTGGCGGCGCCGATCGAGATGAAGGGCTTTTTCTTTTCGCTGGCGATCTTGGCCATCGCCAGGTTGGTGCCGGAGCTGGTGCCGCCGATCAGCATGTCCAGGCCCTGGGTGTCGAACCACTCGCGCGCCTTCGAAGCGGCGACGTCGGCCTTGTTCTGGTGGTCGGCGAACAGCAGCTCGACCTTCTTGCCGTTGACCGCTCCGCCCATGTCGGCAATCGCCATCTTGATCGCCTCGACGCCGCCGGGGCCGTCGATGTCGGCGTACAGGCTGGCCATGTCGGTGATGATGCCGATCCGGATGACGTCGCCGGAGATCTGGGCCTGCGCCGGCGTCAGGCCGAGGGCTGCGGTCGCGGCCAGGGCGGCCGTGATTTTTTTGAGTTTCATGAAATGCTCCTTTGGATTGACTGAAAAGGCCCGGTGGGGCCGGCGGGTCCTAGACCCCGAGATACTCATGCAACATGCCCAGGTTGTCCTGGAGCTCGTTCTGCGCGAACTGCTTGACGATGGCGCCATGCTCCATGACATAGAAACGGTCGGCCAGCGGGGCGGCGAACCGGAAGTTCTGCTCGACCAGCACGATGGTGTAGCCCTTGGCCTTGAGCGTATGAATCATCTCGGCCAGCTTCTGCACGATCACCGGCGCCAGGCCTTCGGAAATTTCGTCGAGCAGCAACAGCCGCGCGCCGGTGCGCAGGATCCGCGCCACGGCGAGCATCTGCTGCTCGCCACCCGACAGCCGGGTGCCCGGGCTGCTCGCGCGCTCCTTGAGGTTGGGGAACATCGTGTAGATGTCGTCGACGCTCATGCCGCCCGGCGCGATCACTGGTGGCAGCATCAGGTTCTCCTCGGCCGACAGGCTGGCGAAGATGCCGCGCTCCTCCGGGCAGTAGCCCACGCCCATCCGCGCCACCTTGTGGGCAGGCAGCCGGATCGCTTCCTCGCCCTTGATCATGATCGAGCCGGTGCGCGCGCCGGTGAGGCCGAGGATAGCGCGCATCGTGGTGGTGCGGCCAGCCCCGTTGCGGCCCAGCAGGCAAACCACCTCTCCCTCGTGCACCGACAGGTTGACCCCGTGCAGGATGTGCGACTCGCCGTACCAGGCGTGCAGGTCCGCGATGCGAAGCAGTTCCTTAGACATTCAGACCTCCGCCGGGC
>JAJAZH010000044.1 GCA_026785815.1 Ramlibacter sp.
TCGGATCTTCGACACAGCGTCCTCGGCGCTCAGGATGCCACCGACTCCGATGATCGGGAACGACGGCCCCAGCGCTGCCCGCAGCTGGGCGATCACCCGGTTGCTGGCGGCCAGCACGGGCGAGCCGCTCAAGCCCCCGGTCTCGTCGCAGTGAGGCAATCCCTTGACGGCGTCGCGGTTGATTGTCGTATTGGTGGCCACGACTCCGTCCATGCCGTGCCGGCGCAGCGTGGCAGCGATCACGTCGACCTGCGCCTGATCGAGATCGGGCGCAATCTTCACGAACACCGGCACTCGCCGGCCGTGGCGCTGGGCCAGTGATTCGCGTTTCTCCGAGATCGCCGCGAGCAGCGCATCGAGCGCCGCGTCGCCTTGCAGAGCGCGCAGGTTGCTGGTGTTCGGGCTCGAGATGTTGACGGTGACATAGTCCGCGTGTTGATAGACGCCTTCCAGCCCGAGCAGGTAGTCGCTGCTGGCGGCATCGATCGGCGTCGCCGCGTTCTTGCCGATGTTGAGGCCCAGGATCAAAGACCGATCGCTGCCCCGGCGGCCCTCACGGCCCTCGCGGCGAAGAGAAGATCGCTGCACGTTGGCGACAAAGGCTTCGAGCCCGTCGTTGTTGAACCCGAGCCGGTTGATCAGCGCATTCGCCTGCGGCAGGCGGAACATTCGCGGCCTGGGATTGCCGGGCTGCGGCAGTGGCGTCACCGTGCCGACCTCGACAAAACCGAAACCAAGTGCGCCGAGGCCATCGATGCAGCGGGCGTTCTTGTCGAGCCCGGCGGCCAGTCCGACCCGGTTCGGAAACCGCAACCCGGCCAACTCGATCGGGTCGTCGACCGCGGCGTTGCCAAACAGCAGTTCCAGCGGCGTGCCCTGGAACCGCGCCAACGAATCCATCGTCAGGTCGTGGGCGGTTTCCGCATCGAGCTGGAACAGGAGCGAACGGGCAAGCGAATAGGGCAGCAGCGACATGGATAATTCAGGGCAAGCAACTCAGGGATTGTCGCAAATGACCCAGGACGAATTGAAAGCGATGGTCGGCCGCGCCGCCCTCAAGTACGTGCAGCCCGGCTCGATCGTCGGCGTCGGCACCGGTTCCACCGTCAACAAGTTCATCGAGGCGCTGGCGTCCATGAAGGACCGCATCCAGGGCGCGGTGTCGAGTTCCAGCGCCTCCACCGAACGGCTGCAGGCGCTGGGGATTGCCGTGTTCGACGCCAACGACGTGGGTGACCTGGCGGTCTACGTCGACGGCGCGGACGAAATCGACAACCGCGGCTACATGATCAAGGGCGGCGGTGCGGCGCTGACGCGCGAGAAGATCATTGCGGCCCAGTCGCATCAGTTCATCTGCATTGCCGATGAGTCGAAGCTGGTTGGCGTGCTAGGCCGGTTTCCGCTGCCGGTCGAAGTGATCCCGATGGCCGCCGGCCGGGTGATCCGGCAGTTCGCCGCGATGGGGGGCACCGCGCAACTGCGGTGCAAGGACGGCCAGCCGCTGGTGACCGACAACGGGCAGCACCTGCTGGATGTCACTGGCCTCACGCTGAGCGAGCCCTTGCGCTTCGAAAACGAAGTCAACCAGTGGCCCGGCGTGGTGACAGTCGGGGTGTTCGGCCACCAGAAAGCCTCGGTGTGCCTGCTCGGCACGGCTCAGGGCGTCAGGACGATGACGTTCTGACCCTGGGCCCGCGAGCAGTCAGAACTTGATCCCGGCCGGGTTGTCGCTGCTGGATGCCGGTGGGCTTGACTCTGGCGCGCGCCGAACGACCGGCTCGTTCTCCGGCTGGGCTGCCGTCGCGGCAGCGGGCGGCCGCTGCAATGCGACCAGCGAAGAGGGGGGCGGGTTGCGCCAGGCGGCCGGCAGCATCGACTTTGCCGGATAGCCGGCGGCGTCGAGGAACAGGCTCCACTCGCTGCTGGAGAAGCCGCGGATCTGCTGGCCCCCCACTGCCAGCATCGGGATCGACTTCTCGCCCGCGAGCCGCTGCAACGCTACGACATCTTCCGCGCTGGTGACGGTTCGTTCAGTGAACGGGATGCCCCGGCTGTTGAGGTAGGCCCGGCCCGTTGCGCAGGGGGTGCAGTCACTGCCGGTATACAGCGTGACCGGATATTTGCTGGTGGTCTGCTGCAGCTCGAACGGCAGACCCCCCGCTGCGCCGCCGCCGGCGGGCATTCGCACGATGGGCGCGACCTTCGAATTGGATTCCAGCGGGGGCTTGTCGGAAAAGGTGACCTTGCCGTCCGGTCCTACGATGCGAAAGACCTGCTGAGCCTGCGCCGGCAGGGCGAACGACGCGGCTGCGGCGATGCCGCACAGCGCGATGGCGAGAAAGGGACGGACTAAAGGCATCGTTCGAACTCCATCGGTCGGGACAAGAGGGGCTTCAGGCCATACCCTGGTGCCGCAGCAATGCTTCGAGCGACGGCTCGCGGCCACGGAAGGCCTTGAACGATTCCATCGCCGGTCTGCTGCCGCCGGCTTCGAGAATGGCTTGCCGGTATTTTCGCCCGGTTTCCACATTGGGCAAACCGTCTTTACCCGCAGTCTCCTCGAACGCGGCATAAGCGTCGGCCGAAAGAACCTCGGCCCACTTGTAGCTGTAATAGCCGGCTGCGTAGCCGCCGGCGAAGATGTGGCTGAAGGTGTGCGCCGTGCGGCTGAAGGCCGGCGGCTGGATCACCGCGACTTCCGCCCGAACTTTCGACAGCAGCGGCATGAAGTCGTTGGCAGGATCGTGGTCGGTGTGCAACAGCATGTCGAACATCGAGAACTCGATCTGCCGCAGGGTCTGCAGTCCGCTCTGGAAATTCCGTGCCGCCAGCATCTTGTCGTAGAGCTCGCGCGGCAACGGGGCTCCGGTGTCGACATGGGCGGTCATGTGCTTGAGCACGTCCCACTCCCAGGCGAAGTTCTCCATGAACTGGCTGGGCAGTTCCACCGCGTCCCACTCGACTCCGCTGATGCCCGACACATCGCGCTCGTTGACCTGCGTGAGCATGTGATGCAAGCCGTGGCCGAATTCATGGAACAGCGTGGTGACGTCGTCGTGCGTGAGCAGCGGCGGCTTGCCATCGACTCCGTCGGCAAAGTTGCAGACCAGGTGCGCGACCGGGGTTTGCAACTGGCCGTTGTCCGGTCGCAGCCAGCGCGCGCGGACGTCGTCCATCCAGGCGCCGCCGCGCTTGCCGGTGCGGGCCGAAGGGTCGAGATAGAACTGGCCGACCAACTGGGTCGATCGTTCGCTCGCACCCACCGGGAGCGTCCTGTCGATCCGGTAGAACTCGACACCGGGATTCCACACCGGCGCAACATCGCGCCGGATCGCCACTTCGAACAGCGTCTCGACGATCTTGAACAGGCCGGCCAGCACCTTGGGCGCGGTGAAGTACTGCTTGACCTCCTGCTCGCTGAAGGAGTAACGCGCTTCCTTGAGCTTCTCGCCGATGTAGGGCCAGTCCCAGGCCTGCGGATCCTTCAGCTGCAACTGCCCGGCGGCAAAAGCGCGCATGTCGGCGACGTCCTTTTCGCCATACGGGCGAGCCTTGGCCGCGAGGTCGCGCAGGAAGCCGATCACCTGCTGCGGCGACTCCGCCATCTTCGCCA
>JAJAZH010000045.1 GCA_026785815.1 Ramlibacter sp.
CACCACCGGCTCGTTCGACAATGCCGTCACGGCGGCGCTGGCGCTGGGCGGCTCGACCAACGCGATCGTCCACCTGATCGCCATGGCGCGGCGCGCCGGCATCGCGCTGGACCTCGCGCGCTTCGACGCGCTGGCGCGCAAGACACCGGTGCTGGCCAACCTGCGGCCGAGCGGCAAGTACCTGATGGAGGACTTCTTCTACGCCGGCGGGCTGCGGGCCCTGCTGACCCGGCTGGCCGACCTGCTGGACTTCAGCCAGCAGACCGTCTCGGGCCGCAGCCTGGGCGAGAACGTCGAAGGTGCCAAGGTCTACAACGACGACGTGATCCGGCCCCGCAACAACCCGCTGGTCGAAAGCGACGGCCTGGCCGTGCTGACCGGCAACCTGGCACCCGCCGGTGCGGTGATCAAGCCGGCGGCGATGGAGCAGCAGTTTCGCAAGCACACCGGTCCGGCGCTGGTGTTCAAGGACTACAACGACATGGAGGCGCGAATCGACTCGCCGGACCTCGACGTCAGCAAGGACAGCGTGATCGTGCTGCAGAGCGCCGGGCCGCAGGGCGCGCCTGGCATGCCGGAGTGGGGCCAGCTGCCGATTCCGCAGAAGCTGCTCAAGCAGGGCGTGCGCGACATGCTGCGCATCAGCGACGCGCGCATGAGCGGCACCAGCTACGGTGCGTGCGTGCTGCACGTCACGCCCGAGTCGCATGTGGGCGGGCCGTTGGCGCTGGTTCGCGACGGCGACATGATCGAACTCGACGTCGACGCCCGCAGCATCAGCATGCATGTCAGCGATGAAGAGCTGGCCCGGCGCAGGGCGGCATGGGTGGCGCCGCAGGCGAAATTCAGCCGCGGCTACGGCGTGCTGTATCTCAAGCACATCCAGCAAGCCGACACCGGTTGCGACTTCGATTTCCTGGCGCCGGACTCGGCTAAAGCGATCGCCGGGGGCGAGCCGGAAATTCATTGACATCGCCTGGAGCCTGCCGCGAGCGACACAGCACATTGCCCACCAGTGCACAAGCGCTTTCCCCTAGGAACCACAGCCTCTTGTTTTTATCTACCGTTCACCTACAGTGAAGTTCAGGCAAATTTAGGCGGCAAGTCGGCGGCAACGCGGCCCGCGCGTTAAAGTAAAACTGGAACGGTTTCGCGCCCTGGCGATACACCGTTTCGCTTGAAGGAGGTTCCATGGATGTTGTTCGGAATTTTCTGGCTCGTTACGAGCAGACGCGTGAAGAAGAGATGTCGCTCGAGGAATACCTCGACGCCTGCAAGCGCGATCCCCTGGTGTACGCGACAGCGGCCGAGCGGATGCTGGCCGCGATCGGCGAGCCCGAGATGGTCGACACCCGCCATGACCCCCGCCTGTCGCGCATCTTCGGCAACAAGATGGTGCGCATCTATCCGGCCTTCCGCGATTTCTACGGACTCGAGGAGCCGATCGAGCAGGTGGTGTCCTGCTTCCGGCACGCAGCCCAGGGACTGGAAGAGAAAAAGCAGATCCTGTATCTGCTGGGGCCGGTCGGTGGCGGCAAGTCGTCCATCGCCGAGCGCCTGAAGGCGCTGATGGAGCAGGTCCCTTTCTATGCGATCAAGGGCTCGCCGGTGAACGAATCGCCGCTTGGCCTGTTCAACAATGCCGAGGACGCCCCGTTGCTGCAACAGCAGTACGGCGTCGCCCCGCGTTACCTGCAGCGCGTGATGTCGCCGTGGGCTGTCAAGCGGCTCGAGGAGTTCGGCGGCGACATCCGCAAGTTCCGGGTGGTCAAGCGCTACCCGTCGATCCTCAAGCAGTGCGCGATCGCCAAGACCGAGCCGGGTGACGAGAACAACCAGGACATCTCGGCGCTGGTCGGCAAGATCGACATCCGCAAGCTCGAAACCTTTGCCCAGGACGACCCCGACGCTTACAGCTATTCGGGCGGTCTGTGCCTGGCCAACCAGGGCCTGCTCGAATTCGTCGAGATGTTCAAGGCGCCGATCAAGGTGCTGCACCCGCTGCTCACCGCCACCCAGGAAGGCAACTTCAAGGGCACGGAAGGCTTCGGCGCGATCCCGTTCGACGGCATCGTGATGGCGCACTCCAACGAAAGCGAGTGGAAGGCGTTCAAGAACAACAAGAACAACGAGGCCTTCCTCGACCGGATCTACATCGTGAAGGTGCCGTACTGCCTGCGCGTCACCGAGGAAGTCAAGATTTACGACAAGCTGGTGCGCAACTCATCGCTCAAGGACGCGGTCTGCGCCCCCGGGACGCTGCGGATGATGGCGCAGTTCTCGGTGTTGACGCGGCTCAAGGAGCCGGAGAATTCCAGCATCTTCTCCAAGATGCAGGTCTACGATGGCGAGAACCTCAAGGACACCGATCCCAAGGCCAAGAGCTTCCAGGAATACCGCGACTACGCCGGCGTCGACGAGGGCATGACCGGGATCTCGACCCGCTTCGCCTTCAAGATCATCTCCAAGGTCTTCAACTTCGACTCGACCGAGATCGCCGCCAACCCGGTGCACCTGATGTACGTGCTGGAGCAGCAGATCGAGCGCGAGCAGTTCGCGGCGGAAGTCGAGCAGAAGTACCTCTCCTACATCAAGGAGCACCTGTCGGCCCGCTATGCGGAGTTCATCGGCAAGGAGATCCAGACCGCCTACCTCGAGTCGTATTCGGAGTACGGGCAGAACATCTTCGACCGCTATGTCACCTACGCCGATTTCTGGATCCAGGACCAGGAATTCCGCGACACCGATACCGGCGAGATCTTCGACCGCTCGGCGCTCAATGCCGAACTCGAGAAGATCGAGAAGCCGGCCGGGCTGTCGAATCCGAAGGACTTCCGCAACGAGATCGTCAACTTCGTGCTGCGGGCTCGCGCCAGCAATGCCGGCAAGAATCCGGTCTGGACCAGCTACGAGAAGCTGCGCACGGTGATCGAGAAGAAGATGTTCTCCAACACCGAAGACCTGCTGCCGGTGATCTCCTTCAACGCCAAGTCCAGCGCCGACGAGCAGAAGAAGCACGAGGACTTCGTCAATCGCATGGTCGAAAAGGGTTACACCCACCGCCAGGTGCGGCTGCTGTGCGAGTGGTACCTGCGTGTTCGCAAGAGTTCCTGAAAGCGGCTGGAGTCACCCGTAGTGCCCACCAGCCGCCGGGAAACCCCCATGCTGCACCAGGTGATCGACCGCCGCCTGTCGGGCAAGAACAAGTCGATCGGCAACCGCGAGCGCTTCTTGCGCCGTTATCGCGACCAGATCAAGGACGCGGTGCGCAAGGCGGTGGGCGACCGCAGCATCCGCGACATCGAGGAAGGCACCGACATCACCCTGCCGCGGCGCGATGTGTCCGAGCCGGTGTTCAACCACGGCCCCGGCGGCACCCGCGAGATGGTGCATCCGGGCAACCAGGAATACGTCAAGGGCGACCGCATCTCCAAGCCCGAGGGCGGCGGCAGCGGTGCGGGCAAGGGCGCCTCGGCCGACGGCAGCAACGAGGACGATTTCGTCTTCCGGATCAGCCGCGACGAGTTCATGAATTACTTTTTCGACGACCTGGCGCTGCCGCGGCTGATCCGCACCCAGCTGCTGGCGGATGCGCCGGAATGGAAATCGCGTCGCGCCGGCTTCGTATCCGAAGGCAACCCGACCAGCCTGCACGTGGTGCGCTCGATGCGGGTGGCGCTGGGCAGGCGCATCGCGATGGGCGGCGAAGCCCGGGTCGAATTGCGCAAGCTCGAGGCGTATCTGAAGCAGCTCGAGCTGCGCGGCGATGCGCCAGCGGCGGAGCTGGCGTCGGTGCAGGCCGAGATCGTTGCGTTGCGAGCGCGGCTCAAGCGCGTCCCGTTCCTCGACCCGTTCGACCTGCGCTACCGCAACCGGGTGCGCGAGCCGGTGCCGACCAGCAAGGCGGCGATGTTCTGCCTGATGGATGTTTCGGGGTCGATGGACGAGGCGCGCAAGGACCTGGCCAAGCGCTTCTTCATCCTGCTGTACCTGTTCCTGACGCGCCACTACCAACAGACCGACGTGATCTTCATCCGCCACCACACCCAGGCCGCTGAAGTGACCGAGGACGAGTTTTTCCATGCGACCGAGAGCGGCGGCACCGTGGTCTCGAGCGCGCTGACGCTGATGCACGAGATCATCCGGGCGCGCTACATGTCGGGCGCGTGGAACATCTACGGCGCGCAGGCGTCGGACGGCGACAACTGGCAGCAGGATTCGTCCAAGTGCCGCGAACTGCTCGACAACCGGCTGCTGCCGCTGTGCCGTTACTTTGCCTATGTGCAGGTGGCCGACGAAGACCAGAATCTGTGGGAAGAGTATTGCCGCGTGCGCGACGTCAACCCGCACTTCGCGATGCAGAAGATCGTGACGCCGTCGCAGATCTTCCCGGTCTTTCGCGACCTGTTCAAGAAGAACCCGATCCCGGCCTAGCGCCTGAACCCATGGGGGCTTGATGAGCGAACCCGCTGTTATCCGCCAGGAGCGCCTGCCCTGCCCGTCGGACTGGACCTTCGAGCTGATCGAAACCTACTTCGACGCGATCAGGAAAACCGCCCAGAGCTTCGGCCTGGACACCTACCCGGTGCAGCTCGAGCTGATCTCGGCCGAGCAGATGCTGGATGCCTACGCCTCGGTCGGCATGCCGGTCAACTACCGCCACTGGTCGTTCGGCAAGCAGTTCATCTCCAGCGAAAAGAACTACCGGCGCGGCCACATGGGGCTGGCCTACGAGATCGTCATCAATTCCGACCCGTGCATCGCCTACCTGATGGAAGAAAACACCATGCCGATGCAGGCGCTGGTGATGGCGCACGCCTGCTTCGGCCACAACTCGTTCTTCAAGGGCAATTACCTGTTCCGGATGTGGACCGATGCCAGTTCCATCATCGACTACCTGGTCTATGCCAAGGCCTACATCTCGGAGTGCGAGGAGCGCCACGGCCTGGATGCGGTCGAGGAAGTGCTGGACGGCTGCCATGCGCTGATGCACTACGGCGTCGACCGCTACCGGCGACCGCAGAAGATCTCGCTGGTGGAAGAAGAGTTGCGCCGCAAGGACCGCGAGGCCTACCTGCAGCAGCAGATCAACGACATGTGGCGCACCCTGCCCAAGTCGCCGGGCAAGCAGTCGAAAAAGGAGCAGCGCCGCTTTCCCGAGGAGCCGCAGGAAAATCTGCTGTACTTCATCGAGAAGAACGCGCCGTTGCTGGAGCCGTGGCAGCGCGAGATCGTGCGCATCGTGCGCAAGGTGGCGCAGTATTTCTATCCGCAGCGCCAGACCCAGGTGATGAACGAAGGCTGGGCCACGTTCTGGCACTACACACTGCTCAACCGCATGTACGACCAGGGCCAGCTGGCCGACGGCTTCATGATGGAGTTCCTCAGCTCCCACACCAACGTGGTGTTCCAGCCGCCGGTGACCCATCCGGGCTACAGCGGCATCAATCCCTATGCGCTCGGGTTCGCGATGTTCACCGACCTGCGCCGGATCTGCGAAGCGCCAACCGACGAGGACCGGGAATGGTTTCCGGAAATCGCCGGCAGCGACTGGCTCAAGACGCTCGACTACGCCATGCGCCATTTCAAGGACGAGAGCTTCATCGGCCAGTACCTGTCGCCGCGCCTGATGCGGGAGCTGCGCTTGTTTTCGATCGTCGACGATGCCGCGTCAAAGGAACTCGAGGTGGCGGCGATCCACGACGACGCCGGCTACCGGCGCGTGCGGGAGGCGCTGGCCCGCCAGCACGATCTCAACTGGCGCGAGCCCAATATCCAGGTCTGGAACGTGAACCTGCGGGGCGACCGCTCCTTGACGCTGCGCCACACCCGCCACAACGATCGCCCGCTGGACAACGGCGCCGAGGAAGTGGTCAAGCACGTGGCCCGGCTGTGGGGCTTCCGGGTCCGCCTGGAAAGTGTCGACAGCCACGACCGCGTGCTCCAGCACTGGGAAGTGACGCCGGCGCCGCACGCCTGAGGCAGATCCGAGTGATCTAGGGCCTGTTCACACTATTGATGGAGGACGCGTTGCTCGTCAAAAAGGTCATGCGCAAGGCGCAAAACGCAGCCGGGGTCGCCCCCCGGCAAGGCTTTGTAACGCGGCGCATGGCCTTTTTGGCCGCAACCCGCAGGGAACGGGCTGAATCGGGCGCCACTCG
>JAJAZH010000046.1 GCA_026785815.1 Ramlibacter sp.
GATCTGGAGTCCGGGCTGGGTCATGCAGCGGCTCGATCCGCAGCGCTGCAATGGCGTCTCGGGCGCGGAGCCGGAACGCCGGCTGCTGCTCAAGGAGAATTTGCAGGCCTGGATGGCCAAGAGCAGCGCGTCCTTCCCTGCCACCACGCTGGGGCTGTAAATCCAAGGGTTGGCTCGGGGGGTCGCCCGTTTCCAGCATATAATTTATGGCTGATCAAGGAGCTCGAGTCCCTTGGCCAGTTCCGTGCCGCCATCCGGGCGCATGTGACGATTTCCGGAAATTGTTCTCCCTCCCATACAAGGAATATCTGAAATGAAGAAATCGCTAGTCCTGGCGACCCTTTTCGCCGCTGTGGCTCTGGCTGCCTGCAGCAAAACTGAAGCTCCCGTGCCTGTCGTCGTGCCGGCACCGGCTCCGGCGACCTCCACTACCGTGGTCGTTCCGGCGCCCGCGCCCGCTCCTGACGCTGGCGCTGCCGCCGCTGCTGGTGCTGCCAACAATGCTGCTGGTGCTGCCAACAGCGCTGCCGGTTCCGCCAACATGTCGGCCGGTTCGGCCGACGCTGCTGCCAAGGCCGCTGCCGACGCTGCTTCCGCTGCCAAGAAGTAATTCTTCGGTTGTCGTCAAAAAGCCGCCTCCGGGCGGCTTTTTGCGTTGGTGGACCACTTTTTCGTGACTTATCTGGCATCCGCAGTCGTTGCAGAATGAAACCATCTGAAACTACTTGTTACTAAATGCGTTTCTGGTTATCGTTGCCGCATGCAACCCCAGTCCGTCGATCACGCTCCCGTGGATTTCTCGCCGACCGAGGGGCCGGCGCTATCCGATTTCGGCGCCTCGGCCATGGGGCCGGCCGAAAGCCGCAACAGCGAATGGCCGGCCGAAACCGTCGCCACCTTCCTGTATGCCCGGCTGCACAACTTCACCTCCGCCTGCGAGCTGATGTCGGGCAAGGAGCTCACTTCATTCATCAATGAAGTTCGGCACATCCTGTCCGATGCCGTCGTCAAACTGGGCGGCGAGATTGCCCAGCGCCGGCCGGACTCGATCCTGGCGGTATTTTCCAACGGCCCCGATGCCGTCAAACCCGACCATGCGCAGCGCGGCCTGCATGCAGCCATCCTGGCGGTGCATGAGGCGGTCGGCCTGGCCAACCGGGTGGCCGCACGGCCCGGAGCTGCCGACCTGCCGGCCATGACCCTGGCCGTCGGCGTCCATCTGGGCGCCGCCGAAGTGATGCCAAGGACCAACGGCGTCAAGGGCATGGTCCACGCGGTGGGCGAGGCGGTGGAACTGGCTCGCATGCTCGAAGTCACCGCAACCGATCTGCACTGGAGCATTGCGGCTTCGGCGGCCACCAACCTGGCCGCTGCCGGCCGCGCCGAGAAGGGGCGGATCGGCTCGCTCGGCCTGCCCGACGACAGCTTCATCGATATCGTCGAGATCACCGGCCTGCGGCCCCGCAAGGGTTCGCAGACCCCGCCGCGCATGTTCGAACTGTTGCGCGAAGCGATTGCCGTCAACCAGCAGTGGCGCAAGCGCTCCGCTTCAGGAACTGGCGCCGCAGCCGCGGCCCTACCGGGCGCCCACCTGCTGATCGAAGGCTACCGCGTGCTGCGCAAGATCGGCGAAGGCGGCATGGCATCCATTTTCCTGGCCGATGCCGGCCAGGGCGGCCCGCCCCAGGTGCTGAAGGTGATGCGGCTGGACAAGACCGAAGCCGACGGCCTGCAGCGCTTCATCCAGGAATTCGCGCTGCTGGAGCAGGTCAGCCATCCGAACGTCGCCCGGATTTTCCGGCAGGACTTCTCCCTTGGCCACGCCTACATCGCGATGGAGTACTTCCCCAGTGGCGACCTGGCCGCGCGCCTGAAGCGCCCGCTCGACCAGGCGACCGCGATGGACTACCTCAAGCAGACTGCCGCGGGCCTGGGCGCGATCCATGCGGTCGGCATCGTCCACCGGGACCTGAAGCCGGACAACCTGATGCTGCGGCAGGACGGCAGCCTGGCGCTGGCCGACTTCGGCGTTGCCAAGCAGGTCTCCATGCTGATCACCGATACCGGCGTCGGCGACATCGTCGGCACGCCTTATTACCTCAGCCCCGAGCAGGCGCTGGGGCACCCGGTCGACGCCCGCTGCGACCTCTACAGCCTGGGCGTCCTGACCCACGAAATGCTGACCGGCAAAAAGCCGTACCACGCCGCGACCGCGCACGACCTGCTGGACATGCACATCCATGATCCGGTGCCGACGCTGCCGGCAACGCTGGCTGTCTTCCAGCCGGTGCTGGACCGGTTGATGGCCAAGGACCGCGATCAGCGCTACCAATCGGCTCAGGCGCTGCTGGACGACCTGCGCCAGCGGGGAATCTGATCCATGTCGCCGGCACGCCTGTTTCCGTTCGCCCAGCAAATGAACCTGCGGCCTGCAGGCTGGGGCCAGGCTTTTGCCCGCGCGGCGGAAACCAGCCAGCGCGCATTGCCCCGCATCCATGGCTACCGGATCGAGCGCCGGGTCGGCCAGGGCCGGACGTCGACCGCCTACCTGGCGCAGGACATCGGCGCTGGCGGCAAGCGCGTGCTGAAAGTCTTGCGGCCCGATCACGCCGCCAACGAACTGCGACTGGCTGCCTTCCGCCAGGAATTCGCGGTCCCGCACGCAGTGCGTCATCAGCACGTCATTCGCGTCTTCGACCAGGCGGTCGGCGATCGGCAGATCTACATTGCGATGGAATACCTCGGAGGCGGGGACCTCGGCCGGTTGATCCGCTGCCGGCCAACGGCGCGCGAAGCGCTGGCGCTGCTGCGCCAGGCCGCCTCGGCGCTGGCCGAACTGCACCGCGCCGGGTTCGTGCACGGCGACATCAAGCCGGCCAACCTGCTGCTGCGTTACTCGGGCGATCTGGTGCTGGCCGATTTCGGGCTGGCGCGGCCGCTGGACTCGAACTTCCGTCCGACCCGGGCCGGCGCGATCGTCGGGACTCCCGCCTATGCTTCGCCCGAGCAGGCGGAAGGCGACCCGGGGGGCACTGCTGCCGACGTCTACAGCCTGGGCGTCGTGTTCTACGAGATGCTGTGCGGCCAGACCCCGTTTCCGGGCCACACGCTGATGGAAGTGCTGTGCCAGCACCTGATGGCGGCCGTGCCCCGGTTACCGGAGCCACTGGCCAGCTTCCAGCCGCTGGTGGACTCGATGTTGGCCAAGAAAATTGTGAGCCGGTTGCCGGATGGGCAAGCTCTCCTCGATCGGATCGACCTGATGGCAGGTTCCGGATCCGCTGATCTCCGCGCCAGCCGGCGCGACCGGAAGTAGGTGTCAAAAGTGAGCAATGAACTCTTTTTCGTGGACGTCATCGGATTCAATCCGGTCGAGCGTTCCATGCTGGCCAGCATCTTTGCGCTGGCCGCCCGCCGCGATCCGGGTTTCGCCCAATACGACCCGACGGCTGGCGGCGACTCCCCGTCGCTGTACCTGGTCGATATCGACAACCCCGCAGCCGCGCAGGAATACAAGGCTTTGAGCAAGCGCGCCAACCTGCCGACGGTGTTGGTCGGTTCGGCCGCGGCCGGCGCCGGCGCGACGGTGCTGGCAAGACCGGTCCAGTGGGCGCGGCTGCTGCAGGCCCTGGAGGCTTGCGCCCTGACCGCCGACCCGGATGCCAATTCCTCCAGCTCGCGCTCGGGCGAAGAC
>JAJAZH010000047.1 GCA_026785815.1 Ramlibacter sp.
GGCCGCCTCTACGTAAGCGTCCGGCCATCCCCTTCTTGAATCCGGCCGTCTAGGCGGAAGGATGGTGTCCACCAAGGAAGTTAATTGGACACCATGAAAGACTCCAGGAAGATCATGCGCCGGCGAGTCACAGCGCCGAACTCAAGCGCAGATTCTGAGCGAATGCGCGCGGCCCGCAGCGTCGGTGGCGAGCGTCGCGCTCCCCCCGCGCTGTCGCACGGGATCAATGCCAACGACCCGCGAGCTGACCCTGCACCTGTGGAGCGTCTCGGGCGGCTGGCCGGGCGCTTGGTGCGCGCAGCGGCTACTGGCGCACAAGAGTCGCAAGCGCAGCTTCCGGCGCCGCTACTGGCTCACGGTGGCGATCCGCGGCGCCGCGCTGGGCGCCTGGCTGGCAGGGCCGGCAACCGGCCTGTTTTAATCGGCGCTGACACTCTTGAGCGTTTCCGAGGTCCCGATGAACACCCCTGCTGCGTCCGCTCCCTCAAATGGCGTGACCGCCTCCTCGCCCGGTGCCCGCTTTCGCGCCGCACTGGCGCAGGAGCGGCCGCTGCAGATCGTGGGCGCGATCAATGCCAACCACGCGCTGCTGGCCCGGCACGCCGGTTACCGCGCGGTCTACCTGTCCGGCGGCGGCGTCTCAGCCGGCTCGCTGGGCCTGCCCGACCTCGGATTGATCACGCTGGAGGACGTGCTGGTCGACGTGCGGCGCATCACCCAGGTCTGCGAAGTGCCGCTGCTGGTGGACATCGACACCGGCTTCGGCCCCAGCGCCTTCAACATCGCCCGCACGGTGAAAAGCCTGATCCAGGCCGGTGCGGCGGCCTGCCACATCGAGGACCAGGCCGGCGCCAAGCGCTGCGGCCACCGCCCGGGCAAGGAGATCGTGCCGGCGGCGGAGATGGTGGACCGCATCAAGGCCGCGGTGGATGCGCGCACCGACAGCCATTTCTTCATCATCGCCCGCACCGATGCGATCGCCACGGAGGGCGAGGCCCCGGCGATCGAGCGGGCTCGCGCCTGCATCGAGGCCGGTGCGGACGCGGTATTCGTGGAGGCGGCGACCGAGCTGGCCACCTATCGCCGCTTCGCCGCGGCATTGACCGCGCCGTTGCTGGCCAACATGACCGAGTTCGGCCAGACGCCGCTGTTCGACCTGGCCGAATTGGGCGACGCGGGCGTGGCCATGGCGCTGTATCCGCTGTCGGCTTTCCGTGCGATGAACCGGGCAGCCGAAACCGTCTACACCGCGATCCGGCGCGATGGCCACCAGCGCGAGGTGCTGCCGTTGATGCAGACACGCGAAGAGCTGTACCAACGGATCGGCTACCACGACTTCGAGCAGCGGCTCGACGCGCTGTACGCCGGGCGCGGCCCGGCCGGCAAGGACTAGGTCCGTGGCAACTGCCAGATCCACGGCCGCTGCTGCCGGTCGCGGGCCTGCCAGGCGTCGATCTGCGCGGCCTGGGCCAGGGTCTCGCCGATCGCATCCAGCCCTTCCATGAGCGCGTGGCGGCGCCGCTGCTCCAACGCGAACGCCAGGTCCGCGCCGCCGGGCCAGCGGATCGACAGCTGCTCCAGGTCGACCTCGATGGATTGCGGCCGGCCGCCTCGATGCTCCTGCTCCAGCCAGTCCAGCAACGCTTGCGCCTGGTCATTGGGCAGCTGCACCGGCAGCAAGCCGTTCTGGAAGCAGTTGGAACGGAAGATGTCGCCGAAGGATGGTGCGATCACGCACTCGATGCCCATGCCCTGCAGCGCCCACACCGCATGCTCACGTGACGAACCGCAGCCAAAGTTGGCGCCGGCCACCAGGATCTTGGCGCCGCGCCAGCCCGGCTGGTTCAGCACGAACTGCGGGTTTTCCGAGCCGTCGGCCAGGAACCGCAGCGGCGCGAAGCCCCAGTCACCGAGCTGGTCGCGCGGACAGCGGCCGAGCTTCTCGATCCGGATGATCACGTCGGTGTCGACGTTGGCCAGCGGCAGCGGCGCGGCCACGCCGGCGATGCGCAAGACTTTCTTCATGCGGTGCCCCCGGCCGGAACCCGATCGACGATGCGACCGGCGATGGCGCAGGCCGCGGCCACAACCGGGCTGGCCAAGTGGGTGCGCGCGCCCGGGCCCTGGCGGCCGACGAAGTTGCGGTTGGAGGTGGAGACGCAGCGCTGGCCCGGCGCCACCAGCTCGCCGTTGGCGCCGACGCACAGCGAGCAGCCCGGACTGCGCCATTCGAATCCGGCCTCGCGGTAGACCTGGTCCAACCCCTCGCGTTCGGCGGCGCGGCGCACGTCCTCGGAGCCCGGCACCACCCACGCGGTCACATGCGCGGCCACCTTGCGACCGTGCACCACCGCGGCGGCGGCGCGCAGGTCCTCCAGCCGGCTGTTGGTGCACGAGCCGATGAAGACCCGGTCGATGCGGGTACCGGCGATCGGCTGGCCGGCCGCCAGGCCCATGTACTCCAGGGCCTGGGCGATCGCCGCGGCGGCGTCGGCACCGGCCGCCTGCGCCGGATCGGGAATGCGCGCGTCGAGCGCGATGGCCTGCTCGGGGCTGGTGCCCCGGGTGATCTGCGGCCGGATCGCGCTGGCGTCGATCCGCTCCTCGCGGTCGAACCGCGCGCCCGGATCGGTCGGCAGTTGCCGCCAGTCGGCTAGCGCCTGCTCCCACAGCTCGCGCGAGGGGGCGAATGGGCGCCCCTTGACCCAGTCGAAGGTGATCGCGTCGGGGGCGATCATGCCGCTCCTGGCGCCCATCTCGATGCTCATGTTGCACAGCGTCAGGCGGCCCGGCATCTCCATCCGCTCGATCACCGGGCCGGCGTACTCCACGGCGTAGCCGGTGCCGGCGGCGGCGCCCAGCTTGGCGATGATCGCCAAGCTCAGGTCCTTGGCCTCGACGCCGGGCTGCAGCTCGCCGTCGATCGTGATGCGCATGCGCAGCGGCTTCTTCTGCACGATCGCCTGGGTCGCCAGGATGTGCGTGATCTCGCTGGCGCCGACGCCCCAGGCCAGTGCGCCGAGCGCGCCATGGGTGCTGGTGTGGCTGTCGCCGCACAGCACCAGCGCGCCGGGCAGCGTCAGCCCCAGCTCCGGGCCGATCACATGGACGATGCCGTTGCCCGGCTGGTTGACGTCGAACAGCCGGATCGCGCGCGACTTGCTGCCGTCCCGCAGGCCGTCGATCAGCTGGCGCGCCCATTCATGGGGCGAACCGGTGCGATCGGGCGCCGACGACACCACATGGTCCGGCGTGGAAAAGGTGAGCTCGGCGCTGCGCACCGGCAGCCCGCGTTGTTCCAGCTCCTTGAACGCGGGCGGGCCGCCCAGGTCGTGCAGCAGATGCCGGTCGACATGCAGCAGGGCCGAGCCGTCGCCGAAGTCGACCATCACATGGCTGTCCCACAGCTTGTCGAACAGGGTCCTCGGACCGGCGGCCGGCGCTGGCGCAGATGCGGGCGCCGCGGCGGGCATCACGCCTTCCCCGTCTCGACGTACTTCTGCTTGAAGGCCCAGACGTCGGGGAAGCCGACCAGCTCGTGCAGCTGCTTCATGTCGAAGGCCGGCACCGGCGAGCCGAGCGTGCTGCCATGCTGCTGCAGCCAGGTGTAGTTTTGCTCCAGCGCGGCGCAGACCACGCCCATGCCGGCGGAGGGATAGATCGCGATGTCGAAGCCCCAGGCCTTCAAGTCGGCTTGCGGGATTTCGGGCGACTTGCCGGTCGGCACCATGTTGGCCAACAGCCAGGCGTCGATCGAATCGCCGACCCGGCGGAATTCGTCGGCCGACTCCGGCGCCTCGATGAAGACGATGTCGGCGCCGGCCTTGGCGAAGGCCTTGCCGCGCTTGAGCGCCTCGTCCATGCCGAGGGCAGTGCGGGCGTCGGTGCGGGCGATGATCAGGGTGTCGTCGTGGCGGCGCGAATCGACCGCCACCTCGATCCGGCGCACGGCGTCGGCCAGCGGCACCACCCGGCGGTTCGGCGTGTGGCCGCATTTCTTGGGCGTCTCCTGGTCCTCGATCTGGATCGCCTGGACCCCGGCCGCCTCGTAGCCGCGCACCGTCTGGCGCACGTTGATCAGGCCGCCGAAGCCGGTGTCGGCGTCGGCGATCAGCGGCGTTGTCGTGCCCTCGGCGATGGTGCGGGCGCGCCCGACCATGTCGGTGTAGGTCACCAGGCCGGCGTCGGGCTGGCCCAGGTGCGAGCCCGAGACGCCGTAGCCGGTCATGTAAAGGGCCTTGAAGCCCATCCGGTCGGCGATTCGGGCCGAGAACATCTCGAACACGCCGGGGGCCAGGATGAACTCGCCGGCCTGGAGCAGTTCCTTCAGGCGTTGGGGGGATGTCATGGATTGTCCTTTCAGGGAATGTTGCGAATGACGTCGGGCCCGGGCGCCGTGCCGGCTCAGGGCCCGAAGCGCTTGTGAATCCGGCGCTCCAGCGCCAGCAGCAGCCAGCTGGCGGCGGTCGCCAGCAGCACCAGCAGCAGCGCCAGCGCCAGGATGATGTCAATGTCGTTGTTTTCCATCGACTTGATCAGCAGGTAGCCGATGCCCCGCTGCGAGGCGAACATCTCGCCGATCAACGTGCCCAGCAGCGTCAGCGAGAAGCCGAGCCGAAAGCCCGTGACGATCTCGGGCAGGCTGGCCGGCACCAGCACATGGATGAACAACTGGGCCGGGGTGAGGCGCATCGAGCGCGAAGCGCGCCGGTACACCTGCGGCATGTTGCGCACCGCGTTCATGGTGAACAGCACCACCGGAATGATTCCGTGGATCGCGCCGAAGGCCACCTTGGCCGACATGCCGAGGCCGAACAGCAGCAGCACCACTGGGTAGAGCGTGATCTTGGGGATCGAGTACAGGCCCACCAGCAGCGGCTCGGCCACCTCGCCGGAGAGCCGGTGCGCGCCCAGCAGCACGCCCAGCAGCAGGCCGCCGACCAGCGAGATCACCAGCGCCGAGGCGAAAGCGCTGCCGGTCTCGGCCGCGTGCTTCCCGAAGTCCGGCCCGGCCATCAGCTTGAGCAGGCGCTGCAGCGTCGCCAGGGGCGCGGTCAGCACCTCCGGGCCCGCGACCAGCGACAGCAACTGCCAGCCGGCCAGCAGGGCGAGGATCAGCAGCAGCCGGTCCCGCGCCACCTGCGACAGACGAAAACGCACCGGCTTGAAGGTCATGGTGGACATATCAGCGACCGCCCCGCCGCAGGTACAGCCGCCGCTCCCACGAGTACAGCAGCATGTTGAGACCGCCGACGAAACCCAGCAGCAGGATCATCAGGCCGTACATGGTGGCGTTGTCGAAGCTGTTGTAGGCGAAGGCGATCTGAAAGCCGAAGCCGGCGCCACTGAGTACGAACTCGCCAGCGATCACGCCAATGAACGAATAGACGATGGCCAGCTTCAGGCCGGTGAACAGGTAGGGCGCGCACGACGGCAGCACCACGTGCAGCAGCTCCTGGCGGGTGGAAAGGCGCATCGCCCGGGCCGTGCGGCGCAGCGCCCGCGGCACCCGCTCGAAGCCCTGCAGCGTGCTCAGCGCCATCGCCACCACCGCGAACACGAAGCCGATCGCCACCAGCGGCCAGCGATTGAGGCCGAACAGCACGATGAACAGCGGATAGAAGATGAAGGTCGGCACCGAGTAGTAGCTGGCCAGCAATGGATCGGCGGCGCGCCGCAGCCGCGGCAGCCGGTACAACAGCCAGCCCAGCACGAAACCGGTGGAAATCGCCAGCGCGCAGGCGATCGACACATTGGTCAGCGTCAGCACGATGTCCTTCGTGTACTGACCCGAAGCCAGCAGAGCCCAGGCGCCCTGCACCATCTTCGACGGCGGGATCACCGCCACCGGATCGATCCAGCCCAGGCGGCAGGCCACCTCCAGCGCCAGCACCAGGGTGCTGACCACCCAGAGCCGGATCCAGCCGGCGCGGCTGACGGCGAACTTCATTGCGGCGCCGCCGCCTGGCCGTACGCCATCGCCTTCTGCGACTCGGCGCGCAGGGTCGACCAGAGCCGGCCGGTGATGCGGCCGAAGCTGTCCTCGGAAACGATGTTGCTGTCGCGCTCCTGCGGCCAGCCGGTTTCCACCACGTCCAGGAACACGCCGGGGCGCGCCGACATCACGCCGACCCGGTCCGACAGCATCGCCGCCTCGTCCAGCGCATGGGTGATCAGCAGGATGGTGGCGCCGGTGTCGCGCCACAGCTTGAGCAGCTCGTCGCCCATCAACAGGCGGGTCTGCTGGTCCAGCGCGCCAAACGGTTCGTCCAGCAGCAGCAGCCGCGGCCGGGTTACCAGGGTGCGGGCGATGCAAAGACGCTGGCGCATGCCGCCCGAGAGCTGGGCCGGATAGGAATGAGTGAAGCCGCGCAGGCCCATGAAGGAGAGCGCGTGCTCGACCCGCTCGCGGATCTGCGCCTCGTCCATGCCGGCGCGGCGCAGGCCGAAGGCGGCGTTGTCGTAGACGCTCAGCCAAGGGAAGCTCGCATCCTCCTGGAACACGATGCCGACCCCGTCGGGCACCTCGCCGGCGACCGGGCGGCCCTCGAATTCGACGCTGCCGGCCGAGGCGACGGCCAGCCCGCCCAGGACGTCCAGCAGGGTCGATTTGCCGCAACCCGAAGGCCCGACCACCGAGAAGAATTCACCGCGCCGCAGGTCCAGGTCGATCGGTCCCAGCGCGTGGACCGGCTGGCCTGCGGGCCCGGCCGGATAGACCCGGGTCACGCCGCGCAGGCGCGCGTGAACCGACGACGCGGCGGCCGATGGCGCTGCCTCGCCGGGTGCGGCGGCATCGACGGCAGCGGCACCGGCCATGGATCGAAGGGCCGCCTGACTCACTTCTTGCTGCGCAGGTCGGCCGGCAGGAAGCTCTCGTCGATCACCTTGCTCCAGTCGAACGGACCATCGGGGATGGCCTTGACCAGGTGCAGGCCCTTGAGCATGAACTCCATGCCCTCGTAATCGAACTCGCCACGGCTCCAGTACACGCCCTTGGCGGCCAGTACGCTTTCGATGGCGCTCTTGGCCTGGTCGGCCGGGATCTTGTATTCGCGGGCCATGATCGGCGCCGCCTCGGCCGGGTTGGCGCGCACGAACTCGACGCCCTTGCGGCGGGCCGCTATGATCCCGCGGATCACCTCGGGATTCTTCTGCAGGTAGTCGGTGCGCACGATGCCCACGGTCTGGGTCACCCGCGGCGCGATGTCGGTAGACCACCAGGCGGCGCGAAAACTGCCTTTCTCCTTGCTCCAGACCGGCTCGGTCACATAGCTCATGTCGACCCCGCCCTCGCGCAGCGCCGTCAGCCCGGAGCCGATGCCGCCGACCGATTTGCGTTCGACCGAACTGGCCAGGCCGTTCTTGTCCAGCATGACCGATGTGATGATGTCGGTCACCGACTTCGGGCTGGAGTAGCCGAGCTTCTTGCCCTTGAGGTCGCCGAACTTGCTGATGCTGGCGTCGTCCTTGCGGGTGATCCAGACCTGGTCCGCCACCGACAGCACTCCGCCGTGGACGATGGTGAGCTTCACACCCTGCTGGATCGCCGCGATCGCCGCCGGCAGCGCCACCTCGCCATACGGATTGTCGGAGGCCAGGGCGTTGCGCACCGTGGTCCCGCCGCCGGCCGAGGTGATGAAGCCGGTGACGTCGAGGCCGGCGTCACTCTTGAACCAGCCCTTCTCGCGGGCGATGGCGAACGGCACGCCGTACATGCCGGTGCCGAAGTGGGTCACGGTGAGGTCGACTGCCAGCGCCGAGGTGGCGCCGACCAGGCCGGCCAAGGCCAGCGATGCCGTGCGAAGGGTTGCGAACATGCATGTCTCCAATGGGGAGGTTGAAAAGCGGTTGCGGTGGGATCACAGGACGGCGCGCGGCCGGCTGTGCACAATCAGACTCATGTTGCACCTTCGGCAGGTCTCTGTCGCTCGGGATTACCCCCGTCTCCGGCTTGACGAGGCAACGATTGTGTACAACCATGGTGTATTGACTCAGCTTCGGTAGTACTAAAGATCACTCCTCAGACGAAAAGGACCACCGTCATGGAAGACAGACAGGGCAGCGCCGCCGACCAGGCCTACGAATATGTTCGCGAGCGCGTCATCTGCGGCGATTTCGCCGCCGGCGCGCGGGTGACGGAATGGCAGATCGCCGATGCGCTCGGCACCTCGCGCACGCCGGTGCGCGAAGGCATGCGCCGGCTGGTGGGCGACGGCATCCTGCAGTTCCAGCGCAATCGCGGCACCTTCGTTGGCACCCAGACGACCAAGGAAATCGGGGAGTTGTTTGAACTGCGCGCGCTGCTCGAATCAGAGGTGGCCGCCGCGGCCGCGCGCAGCATCAGCGCCGCCCAACGGGCGGAGCTTGCCGCCCTGCAGGATCGGATCGAGGAACGCGGCGCCGACCTGCAGGCCGACAACCTGGCCCGCATCGGGGCCCTGAACCGCGAGTTCCACCGGGTGGTTGCACAGGCCAGCGACAGCCCGCGGATGGTGGCCATGTTGACCAACGCGATCGAGGCGCCGGTGGTGCAGCAGACCTTCCGGCGCTACAGCGAAAGCCAGCTGCGGCGCAGCTTTCACCACCACCGCGAACTGATCGACGCGTTTACCGCCGGCGACAGCGCCTGGGCCCGCGACGCCATGAGCTGCCATGTGCGGGCGGCGCGGTTCGCGCTGCTGAGCTAGGCGTGCCGTCGGAACCGAGGCCATGGCAGAGAATGCGACCGCTGTAGCTGGACTGTCTCCGAGTGCCGGCTGGCCGACTGGTTCGCCCGTACGGCAGTGCCGGTACTCCTGGGCCGTCGGCTCGGCCATAGGGGCGGGAGAAGGGCTGTTGGTATCGATGATCGTGGCGAGCCCTTGGTTTGGATGTCGCACGGTCGGTGAGTGGGCCCGGATTTTGGCAAGTTGCCTGCAGGTTGCCTACAACCGAGGAATAGCGTCCAAAAGAAAAAGCCCCGCGCTACAAATTCTGTACCTACGAGGCTAGTTCCTACGCGGCGAATGAGTGGTGGGCCCTGAGTGACTCGAACACTCGACCTACGGATTAAGAGTCCGGCTAATAAAGTGTTTTGCCTCTGTTGATTCCCGCTCATAGAATCCCCCTATTCTCCACTGAAATCAACGGCTTACCCCTGACGGTCTGTTGATTGATGTTCGGGAAAATGGCTACACCGTGGCTACATGGTGGCTACACCGGGGATGACAGATGGCGCGTCCGAGCAAAGCAACCGAGGTTGACCTAACTGAGCCCCAGGAGCTGACTGCGGGGCTCATTGAGCGGCTGCGTTGCCCAGTCGCCAAGTCGCAGGCATTCCTGCGCGACACCAAAGCCCCGGCCCTGCGGGTACGCGTCACCGCCGCCGGGGCTAAGTCCTTTGTCTTTGAGGCGAAGCTGAACCGCCAGACCGTGCGCCGCACCATCGGGGACGTTCGTTCATGGAGCATTGACGCTGCCCGGGCCGAGGCCAACCGGGTGCGCGTGCTGGTGGACAGCGGCACCGACCCCCGCGAGCTAGAGCGCCAGCAACAGGCAGACCGGGATGCCCGAAAGGCTCAGGACAGCGCTGAGACCGCCACCGTGCAGGAAGCCTGGGACGCCTACCTTGCTGCCCGTAAAGCCCGCTGGGGAGCCCGGCACTACGCCGACCACGTTGACAAGGCCAAGGCTGGCGGGGAACCGGCCAAGCGCGGCACCCGGGGCAGGGGCGAGACCATTGCCGGGCCGCTGCACCCGCTGATGCCGCTCAAGCTGCGCGACCTGTCACCGGCCGTTATCGGCGCGTGGGCCGCTCAGGAGGCCGCGACTCGCCCGACCGTTGCCCGGCTGGCCTGGAGGCTCCTAAAGGGATTCCTGAGCTGGTGCGCCGAGCAGGAGGCGTATGCATCCGTCCTGCCCCCGCAGAACCCCGCCAAGGGCAAAGCCGTCCGGGAGGTGCTGGGCAAAGCCAAGGCGAAGCAGGACTCTCTCCAGCGCGAGCAACTAGCCCCGTGGTTCGGAGCCGTGCGCCAACTTCAAAACGCGACCGCCGCCGCCTACCTTCAAACCCTGTTGCTTACCGGAGCCCGGCCGGGCGAAGTGCTTTCACTGCGCTGGGAGGACCTCAATGTGAAGTGGAAGGGGCTCACCATACGCGACAAGGTGGAAGGCGAGCGCGTCATCCCTTTGACGCCATATGTTGCGCACCTTCTGGCTCCGCTACCCCGTGTTAATCAATGGGTGTTCGCCAGCCCGTCGCGCGACCCTGAGCTATCCGACAAGCGCATCAGCATCCCGCGCAACCCTCACGAGACTGCCTGCAAGGTTGCTGGTATCGACGGCCTGAGTCTTCACGGACTGCGCCGGTCCTTCAAGTCGCTGACGGAATGGCTGGAGATGCCTGCCGGCGTGGTGGCGCAAATCATGGGCCACAAGCCGAGCGCGACCGCCGAGAAGCACTACACCGTCCGCCCACTGGACCTGCTGCGTATGCATCACGAAAAGATTGAAGCCTGGATTTTGCAGCAGGCTGGCTCAGTATTTGTCGCGGACGTTGAAGTGGGGAAACTGCGCGCCGTTAAGTGACAGCCGCTGCAGCAGTAGCGTTCCCGCGCCCGGTGTGCGTCTAACTGGATTGACCGATGAGCCAGCACTCGCGCACACTTGCATCACGGTGCAATCTCGCATCGAGGAGATGTCGATGAAGAAGGCAACACTTATTCAATCGCTTATCGGCCTTGTCGTTTTTGGCCTTGGTTTGACCACCGGATTGTTCGCGCAGCCGACAAGTGGCTCGCCCCCATCCGTAGAACAGAAGCGTAATGACCTTTCCGGTGCGCCCGGCATGGAAGTAATTTCGACAGTGGTTGAATTCAAGATTGGAGAGACAATTGACCTTCATTCCCACCACGGCATCGAGACTATATATGTCATTCAGGGCGCATCGGTGCAGGTGCCGGGGAAGGACCCGAGGACGCTACCTACCGGCGCAACGCTGGTGAACCTACGCGATGTCAAGCACGGCGGGTTCAAAGTCGTAGGCGATACATCGTTGAAACTGTTCACCGTTCATGTCGTCGACCAGGGCAAACCACTGTATGACTATTCAAAATAGGGCTTATCCGCCTCTGCTGCGTGAAACCTGAGCGGCGGCCTTTCATTAAGCTTCACCCCAGCCTAGCCAGCGACTAATTACCGCTGGCGAAAAGTCGCAACCTTCACCGACAGGCTGGGGCTCCTATTTGAAGCGACACCTTGAAGGGGTGCGACAGTGACAGACCGCAAAGCAGATGGCGACCCGGTTCTGGCTGAGTTTGATGCGTGCGTTGCCACCATGAAGGCAATGAACGAGGAAATCATGGCCTTACGACTTGCGCTTGAAAGGGCGTATCAGACCATCGCAGCCTTCAGGGAAATCGGGCCGTTGCAGCCGATGACGCAGACGACATCGAACAAGCGTGGGCGAGGCCGACCGCGTAAGGTGATAGACGATAGCTGGATGCTTGAATGGTTTGATCTAACAAAAGCCCAATTCATGGACGCCAATAAGTTCAAGAGGCCAACAGATGGCGCAGTGATTACATGGGCATTCAAGCAACTATTTTTGCAATATGGCGGGCGTGCATCAAAGGCCGATTCGCCAGCGTTTCAAGCAAAACTAAAGCGATTCAAAAACCGTCTGGGCGACGTGCGAAACCCTGTGGCGAAAACTCCCATTAAATAGGCTTTTGTTGGGATAAACGCACATCTACAGTGACAGCAACAGGCCGACGCAGTGATGCGCCGCTTGTACCCCTTAACCATTCCGGTTAGTGGGTTGTCCAGTGAACC
>JAJAZH010000048.1 GCA_026785815.1 Ramlibacter sp.
CGGCCGGCTCTTTCTCAGGTTTCTTCACCGGCTCTTGTCCCTCGGGTGCGCAAGCCTCCGGGGGACTTTTCTTTTTTCAGCCGACCAGCCAGGCCAGTCCTTCCCGCTCGTGCAGGAACAGCGCGATGCCTGGAACATTGGCTCCGACCGTGACGGCCGTATCGCTGTCGACCAGTGCTGCATCGCCGATCAGCGCGACCCGCACCGGTGGCTGGAACACCCGCAGCAGCCGGTCGCAGACCAGGAATTTCTCCCCGCTCCCAGGTTCGCCGGTCACCCGGTGCAGGTCGACCATGAAGCGATCGACGGCCAGCCGTCCCTGGGCGGCCTTGATCAGGTAGGCCAGCTTGAGGGCGTCGCCGTGCTGCCAGCGGCCTTCCACTTCGAAGCGGAGGTACTGCGGTTCTTGGCGCGTGGTGACGATCAGGTTCATCGGGTCGGAAGGCGATTACGGCAGGCGTGAGACTAAGCCATAACAGCCGGACCCGGGGCCGCCGGGGCCCCGCCGAGCCCGGATTTTCCGCGATTGGCGGCACCGGACCGCAAAAATGTCCCGTCAGCGAGACAACCCGAGACCGTCCAGGTAGGCGTCAACCGCCTGCTCGCCGCACCGCACCAGATCGAATGCACTGCAGTCGAGCAGCCAGTTCTGGATCAGGCCATCGACCAGTGCATGCAGTCCCCGGGCGGCAGCGGCGGCGGGCAGCGCCAGCCGCTTGCCGCGAAAGCGCGCACTGCCGCGCAGGGCGCGCTGGATATGGTCCAGGAATTGCTGGCGCACTGCGATATGTCGGCACCGCACCGCGCCCAGCTCATCGACGTACTCCACCTTGTGGGTCGCCACTTCGAAGACACGCCGGGTCTGGACGTCGCGCGCGGTGTGCCGCAGCGCCTGCAGCACGCCTTCCCGCAGGCGGGGCAGCGGATCCGGATCGGGATCGATTTCGGCCAGCAGGAAAGCGTTTTCCAGCGGCAGCGTGACCCGCTCCATCATCGCGTTGAAGAGGTCGGCCTTGTCCTTGAAGTGCCAGTAGACGGCGCCACGGGTCGTGCCGGCCGCGACCGCGATGTCGTTGAGCGAGGTCTGCGACACCCCCTTGGCCTGGAACAGGCACTCGGCCGCATCCAGCAGGCTGCTGCGGGTGGCCAGTGCGTCTTCCTTGGTACGGCGTCCCATGCTGATCGCTTCGGTTGCTGCCCGGAAATGGGCAGACCCAATATACATTCACCGATGAATGTATACTGCCCTTCCCCGAAAAATGCATCGCCGCGCAGCTGTCTCCTGCGGCTCCCCTGAGGACTGTCCGATGGCTCTGCCGACCGCGCCCCTGGCCCTGACTCTGGCTCTTGCACTGATGCTCGCGGCCTGCGGCGACAAGCCTCCGGCGGGTCCGCCCGGCGGCGCCATGCCGCCGGCCGAGGTCGGGGTGGTGACCGTGACGCCGGGGGAAATCGGCTTGGTGACCGAGCTGCCGGGCCGGCTGGAAGCCTCGCGGGTGGCGCAGGTCCGGGCTCGCGCCGCCGGCATCGTGCTGGAGCGCCTGTTCCGCGAAGGCTCCGACGTGCGGGCCGGCCAGCCGCTGTTCCGCATCGACGCCGCGCCCTATGCCGCCACCTATTCCAGCGCCCAGGCCGGGCTGGCCAAGGCCCAGGCCAACCTCGGCCAGACCACCCAGCTGGCCCAGCGCTACAAGCCGCTGGTGGAGGCCAATGCCATCAGCAAGCAGGACTACGCCAACGCCGTCGCCGCCCAGCAGCTGTCCGAAGCCGACGTGGCCGCGGCCCGCGCGGCGGTGCAGACCGCGGGCATCAACCTGGGCTATGCCTCGGTCAAGGCCCCGATCTCCGGGCGCATCGGGCGGGCGCTGGTGACCGAAGGCGCACTGGTCGGCCAGGGCGAGGCCACGCCGCTGGCGCTGATCCAGCAGATCGACCCCATGTACGTGAACTTCACCCAGTCGGCTGCGGATGTGCTGGCCCTGCGCCGCGGCCTGGACGCCGGCCGCTTCAAGCGCGCGGCCGGCACCGAGGCCGCCAGCGTGAAGGTGCTGCTGGAAGACGGCAGCCAGCATTCGCGCACCGGCCGGCTGCTGTTCTCCGACCTGAGCGTGGACCCGACCAGCGGGCAGGTCACCTTGCGCGCCGAGGTCCCCAATCCCGGCACCGTGCTGCTGCCCGGAATGTACGTGCGGGTCCAGGTCGAACAGGCTAGCGCGACCAACGCCATCCTGCTGCCGCAGCAGGCCGTCACCCGTTCCAACCAGGGCGACAGCGTGATGATCGTCGGTGCCGACGGCAAGGTCAGTCCGCGCCCGATCAAGGTCGGTGGCCAGCAGAACGCGCAGTGGGTGGTGCTCGACGGCCTGAAGGCCGGCGACCAGGTGATGGTGGATGGCTTCCAGAAACTGCAGCCCGGCGCCACCGTCAAGCCGGTCCCGTGGCGCCCTGGCGCTGGGCCGGCGGCCGCCGCTTCCGCTCCCGCGGCAGCGAAATAGGGAGCGTGCCGCATGGCCAGATTCTTCATCGACCGGCCGATCTTCGCGTGGGTGATCGCGCTGTTCATCGTCGTGCTGGGCAGCGTGGCCATCACGCAGCTGCCGGTCTCGCAGTACCCGCCGGTGGCGCCCCCCGCCATCGTGGTCTCGGCCAATTACCCCGGCGCCTCGGCCACCACGCTGGAAGAGAGCGTGATCAGCGTGATCGAGCAGGAGATGAACGGCTCGCCCGGAATGATCTACATGGAATCGGTCAGCCAGGCCAACGGCAGCGGCGCCATCACCATCAGTTTCCAGCCGGGCACCAACCCCGACCTGGCACAGGTGGACGTGCAGAACCGGCTGGCCCGCGCCACGCCCAGGCTGCCGGCCGCGGTGACGCAGCAGGGCGTGCGGGTCGACAAGGCGCGTTCCAACTTCCTGCTGTTCATCATCGTGTCGTCGGACGACCCGAAGATGACGCCGACCATGCTGGGCGACTACTCGTCGCGCACGGTGCTGCCCGAGTTGCAGCGGCTGCCCGGCGTCGGCCAGGCGCAGTTGTTCGGCACCGAGCAGGCGATGCGGGTGTGGGTCGATCCGGCCAAGCTGCTCAGCTTCGGCCTGTCGACGGCGGAGGTGAACGCTGCGATCCGCTCGCAGAACGCCCAGGTCTCGGCCGGCTCGATCGGCGAGCTGCCCAACGTCGCCGGCCAGGGCATCGCCGCCACGGTGGTGGTGAAGGGCCAGCTCAGCAACCCCGAGCAGTTCGGTAACGTCGTGCTGCGCGCCAACACCGACGGCTCCACCGTCCGGCTCAAGGACGTGGCGCGGGTCGAGCTCGGAGCCCAGACCTATGCGACGTCGGCGCGGCTCAACGGCAAGCCGTCGACCGGCATCGGCGTGCAGCTCTCGCCATCGGGCAATGCGCTGGCGACCGCTGACGCGGTAAAAAAACGGATGGCTGAACTGTCCAAGTTCTTTCCGCCCGGGGTCCAGTGGTCGGTGCCGTACGACAGCTCCCGCTTCGTGCGGATCTCGATCACCCAGGTGGTCATCACCCTGCTGGAGGCGGTGGCGCTGGTGTTCGCGGTGATGTTCCTGTTCCTGCAGAACTGGCGCTACACCATCATTCCGACGCTGGTGGTGCCGATTGCCTTGCTCGGCACTTTCGCGGCGCTGCTGGCGCTGGGCTTCTCGATCAACGTGCTGACCATGTTCGGCATGGTGCTGGTGATCGGCATCGTGGTCGACGACGCCATCGTGGTGGTGGAGAACGTCGAACGGATCATGAGCGAGGAAGGGTTGCCGCCGCGGGAGGCGACCCGCAAGGCGATGGGCCAGATCTCGGGCGCGATCATCGGCGTCACGGTGGTGCTGATTTCGGTGTTCGTGCCGCTGGCGTTCTTCGCCGGCTCGACCGGCAACATCTACCGGCAGTTCGCCGCGGTGATGGTCTCGTCGATCGCCCTGTCGGCCTTCATGGCGCTGTCGCTGACGCCGGCCTTGTGCGCGACGCTGCTCAAGCCCGTGGCTGCCGGCCACAACCAGGCCAAGCGCGGCTTCTTCGGCTGGTTCAACCGCGGCTTCACGCGCACCGCCCGTGGCTACGAGAGCCTGGTGGCGCGCATCCTGCGCCGGGCCGCCCGCTACCTGCTGGTCTACGGCGCCATCGTCGCCGTGGTGGCGCTGGTCTACGCCCGGCTGCCGACCTCCTTCCTGCCGGCCGAGGACCAGGGCAACATGCTGATCAACGTGCAGCTGCCGCCGGGCGCGACCCAGGAGCGCACCCGCGCGGTGATGGAGCAGGTGGAGGGCTACATCCTGAAGCAACCGGAGGTCCAGAGCATGGTCGGCGTGCTGGGCTTCAGCTTCGCGGGCCAGGGCCAGAACGCGGCGCTGGCTTTCGTCACGCTCAAGGACTGGGACCTGCGCGACGACGTCAGCCAGTCGGCGCAGGCGATCGCGGGCCGGGCCTTCGGCGCGCTGTCGAAGGTACGCGACGCCTTCATCTTCCCGCTCAGCCCGCCGCCGATCCCGGAGCTGGGGACCGCGTCGGGCTTCACCTTCCGGCTGCAGGACCGCGGCGGCGCCGGCCACGACGCGCTGCTGGCCGCCCGCAACCAGCTGCTCGGGCTGGCGCGCGCCAGCAAGCTGCTGGCGCAGGTGCGGGCCGACGGGCTGGAAGACGCACCGCAGCTGCAGATCGACATCGACCGCGACAAGGCCAGCGCGCTCGGCGTGTCGTTCGACTCGATCAACTCCACCCTGTCAACGGCGCTCGGCTCGGCCTACATCAACGACTTTCCGAACCGGGGCCGCTTGCAGCGGGTGCTGGTGCAGGCCGACGCGCCGGCGCGGATGCAGCCGGACGACCTGCTGCGCCTGAACGCCAGCAACAACCTGGGCCGGCCGGTCCCGCTGGCGGCCTTCGCCAGCACGCGCTGGGTCACCGGCGCGATGCAGACGGTGCGCTACAACGGTTATCCAGCGATGCGGATCTCCGGCGCGCCGGCGCCGGGCAACAGCACCGGCACGGCGATGGCCGAGGTCGAAAGGCTGGCGGCGCAGCTGCCGGCCGGCTTCGGCTACGAGTGGACCGGGCAGTCGCGCGAAGAGAAGCTGGCCGGCTCGCAGGCCCTGGTCCTGTACGGCTTCGCGATCCTGGCGGTGTTCCTGTGCCTGGCGGCGCTGTACGAGAGCTGGACCATCCCGCTGTCGGTGATCCTGGTGGTGCCGCTGGGGGTCCTGGGTGTGCTGCTGGCGACGCTGCTGCGCGGTTATTCGAACGACGTCTACTTCCAGGTCGGGCTGATCACCATCATCGGCCTGACAGCGAAGAACGCGATCCTGATCATCGAGTTCGCCAAGGACCTGCAGTCGAACGGCAAGGGCGTGATCGAGTCGGCTCTGGCGGCGGCCCACCTGCGCTTCCGGCCGATCGTGATGACCTCCCTGGCGTTCGGCCTCGGCGTGCTGCCGCTGGCGCTGGCCTCTGGCGCTGGCTCGGCCAGCCAACGCGCCATCGGCACCGGCGTGATCGGCGGCATGATCACCGGCACCGTGCTGGCGATCTTTTTCGTGCCGGTGTTTTTCGTGGTGGTCCGCAGCCTGTTCAAGGACAGCGAACGGCAGCGCCGAAAGTACGCGCACGAAGACATTGATCTGCCGCCCGGCGCCACCGCAGGAGACCAGGTATGAAATTCAGGCTTGCCCCGCGTGCCAAGCGCGCTTTCGCTCTGCGCATGGCGGCGCTCGCGGTCATCACGCTGCTGACTGCCTGCTCCTCGATGGCCCCCAGTTACCAGCGTCCGACAGCGCCGGTGGCAGCCAGCTGGCCGCAGGATGGCGCCGCCGAAGGCACGACCGCTGCTGCCGACATCGAGTGGCAGAGTTTCTTTCCCGATCCGCGGCTGCGCGAGCTGATCGCGCTGGCGCTGCAGGGCAACCGCGACCTGCGGATCGCGGTGCTGGCGATCGAGCAGGCGCGGGCCCAGTACCAGATCCGCCGGGCCGACCAGCTGCCCACCGTCAACGCCCAGGCCGCCGGTTCGCGCACGCCGACGGCCAATGGCGGCAATGCCAGCCTCTATACCGCCGGCCTGGCGCTGAGCGCCTGGGAGATCGATTTCTTCGGCCGCATCGCCAGCCTGAGCGACGTCGCGCTGGCCCAATACCTCGCCACCGAGGAAGGCCGCAAGGCGGCGCAGATCAGCCTGGTGGCGGCGGTCGCCAACACCTGGCTGGCGCTGGGCGCCGACGAAGACCTGCTGGCATTGACGCGGCAGACCCTCGCCAGCCGGCAGGATTCGCTGCGGCTGGCGCGCCTGCGCTTCGAGAACGGCGTCACCCCCGAGCTCGACTTGCGCCAGGCCGAGTCGCTGACGGAGACCGCGCGGGTCACGCTGGCGCAGCAACAGCGCCAGCGCGCGCTCGACGAAAACCTGCTGGTGCTGCTGATCGGCCAGCCGCTGCCGGGCGGCCTGCAGGCCAGCGCCGGCATCGATGCTGTCACGCTGCCCGAGCTGGCCGCGGGCGCGCCGTCGGAGCTGCTGGCACGGCGCCCGGACATCCGGCAATCGGAGCAGCAGCTGCTGGCCGCCAATGCCAACATCGGCGCCGCCCGCGCCGCCTTCTTTCCGCGGATTTCGCTGACGGCCGGCATCGGCAGCGCCAGCAGCGAACTGACCGGCCTGATCAACAGCTCCAGCCTGGGCCTGACGCTGGCTCCGCAACTGCTGCTGCCGATCTTCGACGCCGGCCGCAACCAGGCCGGTTTGCAGTCGGCGAGAGCCGCCCGCGAAGTCGCGGTGGCGCAATACGAACGTTCGATCCAGGCCGCTTTCCGCGAGGTGGCCGACGCCCTGGCCGGACGCGCGACGCTGGGCGACCAGCTGCAGGCCCAGCGCAACGTGGCGGCAGCCGAGGCAGCCCGGCTGCGCCTGTCGGACCTGCGCTATACCAATGGCGTGGCCAGTTACCTCGACCTGCTGGACGCCCAGCGCTCGCTGTTCGCGGCGCAGCAGGCGCTGGTGCAGACCCGCCTGGCCCAGCTGCAAAGCCAGGTCAACCTGTACAAGGCGCTGGGCGGCGGCTGGAGCGAGCTCGCGGCCCGGCCCTGAGGGGACTTGAACTGTCGGGCGTTCGGGGAGCCTAATCGTGGTGGGCCGGCCATTGGGTGCCGGCCAGCGTGAGGAGCCTCCATGGACCACTACATCGCCTTGCCCACCCAGCCCTTTCCCCGCGCCGCGCGCCTGTGCCAGCCGGACCCGACGGCCCTGCAGCACACGCTGGAGTCGCCCGCGATGCGGGTCATGCCCGACCTCACGCAGCTTGCGGCGGTGGTGATCGAACCCCAGGCGAGCATGGAAGCGGCCCACGCGCTGATGCAGCAGCGCGGCGTGCGCATGCTGCTGGCGCTGGACGGCGACGGCAAGCTGGCCGGACTGATCACCGCCACCGACATCCTGGGCGAGAAGCCGATGCACCTGGTGCGGGAGCGCGGCATCCGCCACGACGAAATCCTGGTGGCCGACGTGATGACCGCGGTGGAGCGGCTGGACGCCTTCGACTGGAAGGCGGTGCAGTCGGCGCGGGTCGGCAACGTCGTCGCGCAACTGCAGCAGGCCAGGCGCCAGCATGCGCTGGTAACACAGACCACCGGCAGCGGCCATGCCCTGGTGCGCGGCATCTTCTCGCTGTCGCAGATCGCCCGGCAGCTGGGCATCCCGCTGCAGTTGCCGGAAGCGGCCAGTTCGTTCGCCGAGATCGAACAGGCGCTGGCCGCCGGCTGAGGCAGGACGCGCGGGGCAGGTCCTTCAGCCCACTTGCACCGTCACCCGCAGGAAGGTTGCCGCGATCAGGGTCCGGCCTGGGTACTGGCACAGGTTCTGGCCCTGGAACAGCGCCACCAGCTGGCTGCGCAGCTGCTCCGTCCGCCCATTCTTCCCGGCGGCTTCGAAGGCGTTCATCGTGGGTCCGTAGTACTGCCGGAAGGTGTCCACGAACTCCGCCGGCGACCCGTCGAAATCGAACACATAGCTGTCACGATCGCAGGTGATCCCCTCCCACGCAATGCCCGCTTCGCCGAAGCGTTCGATCACATGGTTCGGCGAGCCCCAGCACATCGGGCTGACGAAGCCTTCGGGCGGCGGCGAGTAAGAGGCGCTGATCTTCAGGATCTGCGCGACGAAGGTCGGGTCGTCGGGGATCCAGTTCCCCATCAGGATGCGGCCGCCGGGCCTGGTCACCCGCACCATCTCGCGCGCGACGTCGAAGGGTTTGGGAGCGAACATGGCGCCGAACACGCTGATGACGCGATCGAAGCTCTTGTTTTCGATGCCGCGCAGGTCGCAAGCATCGCCCTCGAGGAAGCTGCAGGTCGCCGACAGTCCGGCCTGGACCGCGCGCCGGTTGCCCGCGGCGACCAGGTTGGCGGCGATGTCCACACCGAGCACGGTGGCGCCCAGCTTCGCGGCCGGGATCGCGGTGGTGCCGTCGCCGCAACCGAGGTCCAGCACCTTCATGCCGGGAGCGATGCCGGCATGCCGGACGATGTCTTCGCCGCCTTCGCGCATGCTCTGCGCGATTCGGGTGAAATCCCCTTTTTCCCAGAGCGCCTTGTTCGGGTTCATGCATTCACCTTCTGGATCATGTGGCTGATCACGTGGCTGTGCTCATGCTGGGGACTGAACATCACGATCTCCGCGTCGGCGTCCACCTAGACGTTGTGGCCGGGCGGCCAGTAGAACAGGTCATTGGTCCTGACCGTCTCCTGCGCGCCGGATTGGTCGGTGGTCGTCAGCTGGCCCTGCAAGACGAAGCCCCAGTGCGGACATTGGCAGGAATTGTGCGGCAGCCCCTGGAACAGCGGGCTGGTATCGACGCCGGCCGAGAGGCTGAAGTACTCCCCGCTGATCCTGCCCAATCCGGTTGCGTCGCCGAAATTAATTTGCTGGCGGATCACCGCGCCCGGGATCTGCATCTTGACGTCAACGTCGTCTTTGGCTATGCGCATGTCTTTTCTCCTTGAGTCAACAGGTGCTCACTGTCAGGACGCCTGTCGTTGCACCCGCTTTCAACGACAGACGGCATACTCCCCTAGGGAGGAAGCAGGCACTTTCAGCGCCTGTGATGCCATGTTCCACACCGGCTGTTCCTGAAACGTTCCCGGCATGCGCCGACAGAAAAGGATTTGCGATGCCGTCCGTGTCGATCCGGCTGCTAGGCGAGTTCCGCTTCAGCATTGGCGGGCAGGACACCGGGCCGCCTGGATTCGGCCGCCGCGCCGGCGAGCTGGTCCAGCTGCTGGGCCTGCAATCCCAGCGCAGCCTCACGAACGAGCAGGTGGTGGAGGCGTTGTGGCCACACCTCGAGCCGCAGGCCGGCAGCGCCAACCTGCGCAAGGCTGCGCACCATGTCCGACGCTTCCTGGACCTGCCCGATGCGCTGGTGTTGCGCGGCGGACGCGTCTTCCTGCTTCCCGGCCATGACGTTGATTGCGACGCGGTGCGGTTCGAGCAGGCCGCGGACCAGGCGTTGCTGTGCCGCGATGCGCAGGCATGCAAGGCTGCGGCGCTTCACTACGGTGGCGAGCTGTTGCCCGATGCTCCTTATGAACCCTGGACCGGGGAGGCGCGCCAGCGGCTGCGGAAAAAGTTCCTGGACCTGCTGCGGCAGGCGGGCGACGTGGAGCGGCTCCTGCGGGAGGACCCGACCGACGAGGCCGCCCACCTGCAACTGATGCGCGAGGAGCTCGCCGCGGGCCGCCGATCGTCCGCGCTGCGCTGGTATGGCCATTTGCGCGACCACCTGCAACAGGGGATGGGCCTGCGGCCTGGCCCGCAGGCGGAAGCGTTGTACCAGGAATGCGTCGCGGGCATGGAAGGTGCGGCGCCGCGGTTCGTCGGCCGGGCGCTGGAACTGGTGCGATTGCTGTCCATGCTGCGCGCGAGCCTTGCCGGGCACCCGCATGGCGCGCTGGTGCGCGCCTCGCCCGGAATGGGCAAGACCGCGTTCTGCCGCCGCGTGGCGCAGGAGGCGCGAGGCCTTGGCTGGCAGGTGCGCTCGCTGCAGGCCAGCGACTGGACGCGGCCTTACGGCCTCACCGATGACTTGGTCGGGCCGCTGATGCGGGAGCATCCGGACGCGCTGCACGCCATCGGCCCGCACGCGCGTGCGGTGTTGTCCGCGATGAGCCCCGGCATCGAACCGGGGCAGCCATTGGTCCTGCCGATCGGCCGGCACCAGATGGTCGGCGCAGTGCGCCGCCTGCTACTCGCGACCGCGGCCGACAAGCCGGTGCTGCTGATCGTGGATGACGCCCATTCGGCGGACGACGCCAGCGCCGAGCTGCTGGCGCAGCTGGCGGCGAGCGGCCCGCCGGTGTTCGTGCTGCTTGCATGCCGGCCGGCGCTGCCGGATTTGCTCGGGCGGCACGTTTCGCGCTTGTTGCGCACCGGACAGCTGCAGGCGATCGAGCTCGGGCCGCTGAGCGCGGAAGAAGCGGCGCTGCTGGCCACGCGAGCAGCGGACGCGCCGCTGCCGCCGGACGCAGCGGGCGACATCGCGCGACGGTCCGAAGGTTTGCCGTTCGCTGTCGTCGAACTTGCGCGCGTGCCGTCCGCGCCGGACGCGACCGGCGCGGGCCTGCCTCGCAGCGTGTCATCCGCGCTCACCGGACGCCTGTGCGACGTCGATCCTGCGGCGATGGAGGCGCTGCGCCGGCTCGCGCTGGCGGCCGGGGAGTTCGACGTGGCGACCGCAATCGCGCTGGCATCCGATCAAGGGAGCGACCCGCTCGCGCGGCTGGACCAGGCCTTGGCCGCGGGCGTGCTGGTGGTCGCGGACGGGCGCTACCGCTTCCGCCACGCGTTGGTGCGGCAGGCGCTGGCCGATGCGATCCCGCCGCACCGGCGCGTGGCCCTGCATCACGATGTCGCCACGCGCCTGGAGCAGGCCGGCGCGGCGCCGGGGATGGTCGGCCAGCACTGGCTCGCTGCCGGCCGTCCCGACCAGGCGTTGCCGTACTCGCTGGCCGCGGCGCGCCAGGCATTTCGGCTCGGCGCTTTCGAGGACGTGCTGCGGCACGTCGAGCCGGTGCTCGCGCATCGTCCGGCGCAACCGGAGGCGCTCGCGCTGCGGGCGGAGGCGATGGACACGCTCGGCCGTCCGGGCGCGCTGGCCGCCTATGACGCCGCTGCGGACGTGGCACCCGAGGCCCAGGCCCACGAGCTGCGCGCCAAGCGCGCGCTGGCCCAGGTGAAGATGAGCGATGCTGCCGGCGCGCTGAAGTCTCTCGAGAACGTGCACCCGACCACGGTCGCCGGGCGGCTGGCCGAAGCGCTGGCCTACAGCGGCGCCGCGGCACTGGGTTTCGGCAATCCGGCCGAAGGCTTGCGCCGCGCCGCCGAGGTGCGCCGCCTGGCACTGGAGACGGGTGACGAGGGCACGCTGGTGATCGCCTCGTGGGCCCAGGCTGCGGCGGCCCATGCGAGCGGCGACCTGCACGGCAGCGTGTGGGCCGACCTGAAGGAAACCAGCCACCTGCCGCAGCTCGCGGTGCGCGTGTTCGACGGCCACTTGTGCATCACGCAGCGCTTCCTCTACGGATCGCGGCCCTACGCCGACGTGATCGCGTTCGCTGACGCGCTGGCGGCTGAAGCGCAAAAGCTCGGGGCTGCGCGGGGACACGCTTTCGCCGTGACTTTGCGCGGCGAGGCCAGGCTGCTGAGCGGGCAGCTCGATGCGGCGGAGCAGGACCTGCTTGCCGGCGGACGCATGCACCGCGCCATCGGCGGCGCGACCGGCGAAGCGCTGTCGCTGCAACGCCGCTCCGAGCTCGCGATGTACCGCGGCCGGTTCGACCTCGCGCGCGGCCTGCTGGACGAAGCGCTCGACGTGTCCCGCCAATCCGACGTCGGCTTTCACCTCCTGGACCGGATCTACGGCACCCGCATCGCGCTGAGCACCGATACGGACGCTGCCCTCGGTGTGCTGGAAGAGGCGCAAGCCGCCGTGCGCGGGCCGCTGGAGACCTGTCCCGGCTGCCGCATCACCTTCGCGATTCCCGCGACGATCGCGGCGGCCCGGGGAGGCGAGCTGGACCTGGCTGCGGGCCACGAGCGGCAGTCGGACTACCTGGCCAACGTCGTGATGAAGCTGCCCGCGTGGTACGCGTCGCTGCGCGAGGCGCGCGCGCATGTGGCATCGGCATCAGGGCAGCGGACCGCGGCGCGCGAGGGCTTCGCTGCCGCGGCCCAAGGCTTCAGCGACTGCGGGCACGCGCTGGACGCCGCCCGCTGCCGCGCACTCGCGGTGCAATAGTGAATGCAACTTGCTCCAGCGCGAGCCAGGACGGATGGAAGAAGAACGCTTGCTGACAGCCCGGCTGCGCCGCATGGCGTACATTGCCATCCCACCATGCCGACCATGCCCACCATGCCCGTCACCAACCCCCTGCCCCCGTTCCAGGCCATCGCCGACCTGGTCGCGCAGCACGCCGCCGCCCGGCCCGCGCAGACCGC
>JAJAZH010000049.1 GCA_026785815.1 Ramlibacter sp.
CGCCGCCATCTGCACACTGAGCTGGCTGGCCAGCGCCTCCTTCTCGAAGCGGGTGACCAGCGACTGCGTCAACACACGATGCTGCTGTTGGGCAAACTTCAGCGTCGTGGCCAGAAAGGCAGCGCAAGTGGCCGCCAGAAACAGCGAGATCGCGTCCCCGTGCAGCACCAGCGCGCCGATCAGTCCCGCCATCATCGGGACGATGAAACGGATCAGCGCCGGGCGCAGCGCGGCGACCGACAGCGCGCCGGTCGCGCAGGTGCCCATCATGACCACGATCATCAGCGCGCTCAGAGCCGGGTTGTCCCGAGGCAGAAAAAGCAGGGGCGCCAGACCCCAGACGCAACTGACCGTGAAAACCGCGTTGCTTTAGCGTCTCGCCCAGAGCACACTGCGAGCTCCGGCCTTCGGGTCCCGAAAGTAAGCGGCCCACAGCGGGCGCAGCAGGCTGGGGCTCAAGTGCAACGCCAGCCAGGCCAGGACCAACGGGTCCCGCAATTGCCAGTACATGATCGCGCCGAACCCCAGGGCCACCGCCCTTTCAGTCAGCGCTGCGGTGCGGACGCTGCCGAAAGCAGCGGCCACCTGCTCGCGCAGGATGGGATCATCCGGCTCCACGGTGCGCTGCTCGACGCTGGGCGCGCTCGTCATCGGCAGGGCGTCAATGCAGACTGCTCATCAGGTGTGCCCGTGAGCGCATGCCGAACATCAGCAGCAACGTCGACACGTGATTCTTGACCGTGCCTTCGCTGAGGTGGGTGACCTGCGCAATCTCGCGGTTCGACTTGCCGGCCAGAATCAGTTCGAGAACCTCGGCTTGACGCGGCGACAGTTGCTGGGGAGCGCGCTCGCAGCCCGGGTCAGCCGTTTTCGCTGGCGTAAACAGGCCCCGGTCGCGAATGAAGCGCAGCACCTCCGAGAGATCGCCTGATTTGGACAGAAACGCGCTTGCGCCCAGCGCCAGCGCGGCTTGCGCCAGCCCGGCGCCGGTGGCGCCCGACAGCACCACGATCCGGGCACCCGGAAACCGCTTGCGAAATACGACCAGGCCGCTCAAGCCCTGGGTGTCGGGCAGGGCCAGGTCGAGCAACACCACCCCGATGGTCGAAACGTGCTGGGCGTACAGGGCCAGGGCCTCGGCCAGGTTCTGCGCCTCGAACACGTGGGCGGCCGAATCGGCCGATGCCGCACTCGTTTGCAGCAACGCGCGAAACCCCAGTCGCACCAACTCATGATCGTCCACGATCAGAATGCCGGACGGCGCGCCGACCGCCAAGGCAGCAGCGCTGGCGGTTACCGCGGACTGGGGCGCTGCGGAGTGTTCGGCGACCATGTCGACCCTTCTGGACAAAGACCGGTGAGTAGCTCCCTGAGCCTTCGCGTCCAAAAAGGGCGAACGGCGCCACTGGAACGGCAAGGCTGCAGTATGGGAAATCCTGGGCCTGCAGACAGTGCCGAAAGTCATGGTCTACGTCAACAGCACGTCCCCGGGCAAAGAAAGATACAGCCGGCAGAGCGCCTGAAAGTCGGCCACGCGCGGATCGGCGCCAGTCTCGTCCTGCAAAATGGCGGCCACTTGTGGCGCCAGCGACCGGGCCAGTGCGGCGTCGAGAAACAGCAGTCTCCAGCGCCGCGCCAGCACATCCTCCACCGTTCGGGCGTATTCGCGGCGCGCCGCGAAGCGGACCATTGCCTCGGTCAGGCCGCCGCCCAGCAATCGGTTCGCCCCCGGCAGTTCCGTCACGGCAGCCTGTTCGCTGCCATAGGAATGCAGGCCCTGCGGCTCACTGAGCGGCCGTCGGGTGTCAGCCGGGCCATCGCCCCCGATCAGCACCAGGTCGGCCGTGACTCCTGCCGCAACGCCAGGCAACAGTCCCTGCGAAAAACAAAGCTCCAGCACGTCTTCGGCCATCGCGCGGTAGGTCGTCCACTTGCCGCCGGTCACGGTGACCAGGCCACTGGCGCTGGTCAGCACTGTGTGTTCCCGGCTCAGCCTCTTGGTGTCCTGGCCGTGCTCGTCCTGCGGCTTGACCAGCGGCCGCAGGCCGACCCACATGCTGCGGATATCGGCCGGTCCGGGTGCGCGGGCCAGGTACCGGGCCGATTCATCGAGGATGAAGTCCAGTTCCTCCTGGAACGGACGCGGCTCCCGCTCGAGGTCGCCGCGCGGGGTGTCGGTGGTTCCAAGAATCAGCTTGCCCAGCCACGGCACGCCGAACAACACCCGGCCATCGGCGGTCTTGGGCACCATCAGGGCATGGCTGCCGGGCAGGAACTCGCGGTCCACCACGATGTGGACACCCTGGCTCGGCGCCACCATGGGCCGCACCGGCCGCCCGATCGCCTCGCCATCGAGTTGCCGCAGCTGGTCGACCCAGACGCCGGCGGCGTTGATGACGCAGCGCGCACTGAGCTCGAAGTCCCGCCCGCTCTCGCTGTCCCGGCAGCGCAACCCGGCCACCTTGCCGCCTGCGTGAACCAGGCCCGTGGCCGGGCAGTAATTGACCACCAGCGCCCCGTGGGCCGCGGCGGTACGGGCCAGCGCCAGCGCCAGCCGGGCGTCGTCGAACTGGCCGTCCCAGTACTTGACGCCGCCCCGCAGGCCCTCGCGGCGCGCTGTCGGCAGGCAAGCCAGCGTTTGATCCCGGTTCAGGAACTCGGTGTCGCCCAGGCCATCCTTGCCGGCCAGCGCGTCGTATAACTTCAGCCCGGCGCCATAGAACGGCTTTTCCCAGAACCGGTAGGACGGCATCACGAAAGCCAGCGGCTGCGCCAGGTGCGGCGCATTGCGCAGCAGCGTGCTGCGCTCGTGCAACGCCTCGCGGACCAGCGCGAAGTTGCCTTGCGCCAGGTAGCGCACACCGCCGTGGACCAGCTTGGTGGCCCGCGACGACGTGCCCTGGGCAAAGTCGTGCGATTCGACCAGCACCACCGAGAAGCCCCGGGCCGCAGCGTCCAGGGCCACACCCAGCCCGGTGGCGCCGCCGCCGATAACAGCAACGTCCCAGGTCCGGGGTTGGGCGAGTCGGTCGAGCAGTTGCTGGCGGGTCATAGCCTCGATTTTCACGCACGCATCCGGCGCGCCGATCCGCCGGGGTTTTACCAGCCGCGGCGATAGACTTCGACCATGAGCAACAGCACCGGAATTTCCCAGCAGGCGATCGCCTTCATCGGCGGCGGCAACATGGCCAGCGCCGTCATCGGCGGCTTGCTGCGGCAGGGTCTGCCAGCAGCGCAGATTGAGGTGGTGGAGCCATTCGCGCAAGCCCGCGCCAGGCTGCTGTCGGAGTTCGGCGTCGCGGCGCATGACCAAGCCGGCCCCGCGCTCGCCCGCGCGCAGCTGGTGGTGTGGGCTGTCAAGCCGCAGACTTTCAAGCAGGCGGCCGCCGCCGCCCGCAACCACACCACGGCTGCCCTGCACCTGAGCGTCGCCGCCGGCATTCGTTCCGACAGCATCGCCGGCTGGCTCGGCACCGAGCGCATCGTCCGCTCGATGCCCAACACCCCCGCCCTGATCGGCAAGGGCATGACGGCCTTGTTCGCGCGCACCGGCGTCACCGCCGCCGACCGGGGCCGGGTGGAGCAGGTGCTCGCCCCCACCGGCGAGTCGCTGTGGGTCGAGCAGGAGAGCCAGCTCGACGCTGTGACCGCGCTGTCCGGCTCAGGCCCGGCCTACGTCTTCTTTTTCCTCGAAGCGATGATCCGGGCCGGCGTCGAGATGGGTTTGTCGCTCGATTATTCGAAGCGGCTTGCCGTCGGCACTTTTGTCGGCGCATCCGAACTCGCGCGCGCTTCGAACGATCCGCCTGATGTGCTGCGCCAGCGCGTCACGTCCAAGGGCGGGACCACGCACGCGGCAATCAGTTCGATGGAGCAAGACCAGTTGCCGGCCGCTTTCATCAAGGCACTGCACGCGGCCCGTGCGCGTGCGGCGGAACTGGGCGACGAATTCGGCGCCTGAACAAGGGCCGCCTCAGCGCAACGCGTAGCCGGCGACGACGCCTGCAAACACGGTGCAGCCCAGCCAGTGGTTGAGCCTGAAGGCCTTGAAGCAGCCTTCGCGACTGCGGCCGCGAATCAGGGTGTAGTGCCAGAGCGCCTGGGCTGCCGCCGCTACCACCGCCACCCAAACCACTGCGGGCGGCAGGCGTTGCAGCAGCACGCCGGCCCACACCGCGAGGTAGGCTCCATAGCAAAGCATCACCACCGGCACATCGGCCCGGCCCAGGGTGATGGCCGAGGTCTTCATGCCGATGGCGAGGTCGTCGTCGCGGTCGACCATGGCGTACTCGGTGTCATAGGCCAGCACCCAGAACAGGTTGCCGAGCAGCAACACCCAGGCCAGCAACGGCACCGCCGACTGCACGGCGGCAAAAGCCATCGGGATGCCGAAACTGAACGCCACCCCGAGCACCGCCTGCGGCATCGAAACGTAGCGCTTGGCGTAGGGATACACCAGGGCGATGGCCAGCGCGGCGAACGACCAGGCAATCGCCACCGGGTTGGTGGTCAGCACCAGCGCGAAGGCCAGCAGCGCCAGCACGGCGCCGAACAGCAACGCCTGCCTGACCGAAAGCGCCCCGCTCGTCACGGGACGCTGCGCGGTGCGCTTGACATGCTTGTCGAACTCGCGATCGGCCACGTCGTTCACGCAGCAGCCGGCGCTGCGCATCAGGAACGTGCCGAGCGTGAACACGGTGACCAGGTGCCAGCCGGGAAAGCCATCCGCCGCGATCCACAGCGCCGACAGGCTGGGCCACAGCAGCAACAGCCAGCCGGCAGGCCGGTCCCAGCGGATCAGGTCGAGATATGGAGCAATTCTGGCAGCGGACATCGCGGTCCGGGGCGGCGGCGCCCAGGAACTTTCGTTCGGCCAATGATAGGGGCCCCGCCGCGGGCCGGCGCGCTCAGTCTTCCAACAGGCTGCGCAGCATCCACGCGGTCTTCTCGTGGAAGTCCAGCCGCTGCGTCAGCAGATCGAGCGTCGGTTCGTCGCTGGCCTTGTCGGCCGTGGGCACCAGTTCGCGTGCCGTCCGGGCCACGGCCTCATGGCCCTTGACCAGGATCCGCACCATCTCCAACGCCTTGGGGGGCTCCGCGGGTGCGTCGGGCACCGACGCCAGCTTGACGAATGCCGCGTACGAGCCCGGCGCCGGATGGCCCAGCGCGCGGATGCGTTCGGCCACCGGATCCACCGCATTCCAGAGCGCCGTGTATTGCTCCATGAACATCACGTGCAGGGTGCTGAACATCGGCCCGGTCACATTCCAGTGGAAGTTATGGGTCGTCAGGTACAGGGTGTAGGTATCGGCGAGCAGTCGGCTCAGGCCCTGCGCCACCGCAGCGCGATCGGTCTCGTTGATGCCGATGTTGATGGCGGGGGATTTGTTGTTGCTCATGGGGGTTCTCCAGGAATGGTCAGGCCCGACTGTCTACTCAAACCCCCATCACGCGCAAGAGGGGCAAGCTATTCGACCGATAGGTACTGCTGGCGCGCTGCATTTCCAGCGGGCTCGACGCTTCGGCGCCGCAGGCAGCCCGGCATCGCTCAGCTCAGCCGCGTCACGCCCGGCAGTTCGCACGCATAGACCGCGTTGCGCAACGCGGCAATGGCTTCGTAACGGGTAAAGCTGCGCCGCCATGCGAGCACCACGCGGCGGGTCGGCGGGTCGCCGTCGAACGGGATGTACCTGACCAGGGTGTCGTCGTCCCGGCGCCGCTTGCCCTTGGGCTCCGCCAGCGCGCCTTTGGGGATCGACAGGCGCGGCACCAGGGTGACCCCCATGCCGGCCGCGACCATGTGCTTGATGGTCTCGAGCGACGACCCTTCGAAGCTTTTGCGGATGCCTTCTGCGTTGCTCGAGAAGCGCGCGAACTCGGGACAGACTTCGAGCACATGGTCCCGGAAGCAATGGCCATTGCCGAGCAGCAGCATGGTTTCGCTCTTGAGCTCCTGCGAGGTGATGGTCTTGCGCGCGGCAAAAGCGTGGGTCGCCGGGAACGCCGCCAGGAAAGGTTCGTCGTACAGCTGCGCCATGGCCAGACCGGTATCCGGGAACGGCTCGGCCATGATGGCGCAATCGATCTCGCCGGTGCGCAGCATTTCCAGCAGCTTGACGGTGAAGTTCTCCTGCAGCATCAGCGGCATCTGGGGCGTGCGGGCGATCGCCTGTCGCACCAGGTCCGGCAGCAAGTAGGGGCCGATGGTGTAGATCACTCCAAGCCGGAGCGGCCCGGCCAGCGGATCCTTGCCGCGCTTGGCGAGCTCCTTAATGCTCGCCGCCTGCTCCAGCACGCTCTGCGCCTGCCGGACGATCTCCTCGCCCAGCGGCGTCACCGTCACTTCGTTGGCGCTGCGCTCGAACAGCTTGACCTCCAGCTCCTCCTCCAGCTTCTTGATCGCCACCGACAGGGTGGGCTGCGAAACGAAGCAGGCCTCGGCCGCCTTGCCGAAGTGCTTTTCGCGCGAAACGGCAACGATGTATTTGAGTTCGGTGAGCGTCATTGCGCAGGCATTGTCGCGTAATCCGGTCAGGCCTTGAGGTAATCCTGTCGCCCGCCCAACCAGCGGGTCACATGCTTGTCGGCCAGTGCCGGATGCTGGTCCAGCAACTGCGGAGCCAGGCGGCGCGCCGCTTCCAGCAGTTCGGTGTCGGTTGCGAGATCCGCAAACCGCAACAGCGACGCGCCCGATTGCCGCGAACCCATGAACTCGCCCGGCCCGCGGATTTCCAGGTCGCGCCGGGCGATCTCGAAGCCGTCGCTGGTTTCGACCATGGCCTTGAGCCGGGCGCGGGCGGTCTGGCCCAAGCGCGTGGCGTCGCCGGTCGAATAGAGCAGCACGCACGCGGAAGCCGCCGCACCGCGGCCGACTCGTCCCCGCAACTGGTGCAGCTGGGACAGGCCGAATCGTTCGGCATGCTCGATCACCATCAGCGAGGCATTGGCGACGTCGACGCCGACCTCGATCACCGTGGTCGACACCAGCACGCCCATCTGGCCCCCGGTAAAGAGCGACATCACCGCTTTCTTCTCCGCCGACGCCATGCGCGAGTGCAGCAATCCGATGACGAGGCCGGGCAGCGCGGCGGCCAGCGCTTCATGGGGCGCCGTGGCATTGGTCAGGTCCAGCGCCTCGCTTTCCTCGATCAGGGGACACACCCAGTACACCTGGCGGCCCTGTTCGAGCTGGCCGCGGATGCGCTCGATGACCTCGTCGCGCCGGCTCTCGGCGACCAGCTTGGTGACCACCGGCGTGCGGCCCGGCGGCAGCTCGTCGATCGTCGAGACGTCCAGGTCCGCGTAATAACTCATGGCCAGCGTGCGCGGAATCGGCGTGGCGGACATCATCAGCAGATGCGGTTCGCGCTGCGCGCAAACCGCACTGGCGGTGGATGTGCTCGCCCCCTCCCCGGCCCTCCCCCGACGGGGGGAGGGTTCTGCTTCCCGGGTCATCTTGCCGCGCAGGGCCAATCTCTGCTCAACGCCAAACCTGTGCTGCTCGTCGATGATGGCCAGCGCCAGGTTTCGAAACTGCACCTGGTCCTGGATCACGGCGTGGGTGCCGATCACCAGCGCGGCCTCGCCACTCGCCACCAGCCGCAGCATTTCGGCTCGCTCCTTTTTCTTCTGGCTGCCCGTCAGCCAGGCGATCCGCTGGCCGCGCGGCGCGAGCAGCGGCTCCAGCCAGCCGATCAGCTTGCCGAAATGCTGTTGCGCGAGGATTTCGGTCGGCGCCATCAGCGCGCACTGCCAGCCCGCATCGATCGCGATGGCAGCGCCCAAAGCCGCGACGATGGTCTTGCCGGACCCGACATCGCCTTGCAGCAGCCGGTGCATCGGCACGGTTGTGGCCAGGTCGCGCGCAATCTCCTCGCTGACCCGGCGCTGCGCTGACGTCAGCTGGAACGGCAGGGCGGCGAGCAGCTGCTCGTGCAGCAGCAGCGGCATGCTGGCGGCGGCGTCCCCCTGAGGCTTGAGCCGCACCGGACTGAGCGCAGGTGAGCGCAGCGCTGCCCGTTCCCGCTTGCTTTGCAGCTGCGACAGCTGCTGCGCCAGCAGTTCCTCGGCCTTCAGGCGCTGCCAGGCCGGATGGCTGCGGTCTTCCAGCGCAGCCAGGGAGGTGTCGGGCGTTGGCTGGTGCAGGAAGGACAAGGCGCGGCGCAGGTCCCAGCCGGCGGCCAGCCCGAACTCCTGCTCGAAACCTGGCGCAACGGTGCTGCCGAGATCGGCGCGGCCCAGACCTCCCAGGACCGCCTTGCGCAGATAGGCCTGCGGCAGGCTGGCCGAGCTTGGATAGACCGGCGTCAGCGACTGCGGCAGCTCGACCCCGGCGGGGCGACAGGTCGGGTGGACCATCTGGAATCCGAGCAGACCGCCCCTGATTTCGCCGCGGGCCCGGATCCGCGTGCCGACCGCAAGTGCCTTCTGCTGCGACGGATAGAAACTGAAAAAGCGCAGCACGCAGGTGTCGCTGTCATCGTCCACCGTCACGACCAGCTGGCGCCGCGGACGGTAGGCGATCTCGCAAGCCGTGACCGTGCCCTCGATCTGCACCACGTCGCCTTCGCGGCAATCGCGCAGCATGACGATGCGGGTCTCGTCTTCATACCGAAGCGGCAGGTGCAGGGCGAGGTCGATGTCGCGGCCCAGCCCCAGCTTGAGAAGCGCTCTTTGCGGCGCCGAAAGGGCCTGGGGCAGGGGCATGGGACAATTCTGCCTGCTCTCGATTCACTCCCTGGAACGGGGCCCATGCAGCGCGTCGCGATGCATTTTCGATTCTGTCCTCAGCGGCGCGTAGCGCCCTCAAGCATGCGCAGCTTCACCCTCAGCGACTTCGATTTCGCCCTGCCTCCCGATCTGATCGCCCAGCATCCGGCCGCCGAACGCTCCGGTTCGCGGTTGCTCGATGGCACGCAGGCGGCGCCGATCGACCGCGTCTTCCGCGAGTTGCCGTCGCTGCTGCGGAGTGGCGACCTGATGGTGTTCAACGACACGAGCGTGGTGAAAGCGCGCCTGTTCGGCGAGAAGTCGACCGGCGGCAAGCTGGAGCTGCTGATCGAGCGGGTGCTGCAGGGCCGCGACGTGGTCGCGCACATGAAGGTCAGCAAGAAACCGGCGATCGGGTCGCTGCTGCAAATGGCTGGCGGCTTCAGCGCGTTACTGACCGGTCGCTGGCCAGAGCAAGACGGCCCATTGTTCCGTTTCACGTTCAGCGACGACCCGTATGAAGTGATGGCGCGTCACGGTCATGTGCCGCTGCCGCCGTATATCGAGCGCCCTGGGGGTGACGGTGAACGCCCCGTCGGCGGCGGCGCGCACGCGGCCCCAGCCTCGGCCGAAGACGAGCTGCGCTACCAGACCATCTTCGCGAAGCACCCCGGCGCAGTGGCCGCGCCGACTGCAGCGCTTCATTTCGACGAGGGCGTGCTGGCGCAACTCGCGGCCCGCGGCGTGCAGCACTGCACCATCACGCTGCACGTCGGCGCCGGCACCTTCCAGCCGGTGAAGACCGAGAACATCGCAGCGCACCGGATGCACCGCGAACGCTATGCCGTGCCTGAACCGGCACGCAAGGCCGTCGCAGAGACCCGGCAGCGGGGCGGTCGCATCGTTGCCGTGGGGACCACGACGGTGCGGACCCTGGAATCCTGGGCGCTCAGCGGCGAGGCCGCGGGTGACACCAGCATCTTCATCACGCCCGGCTTCAAGTTCCAGCTGACCGACTTGCTGCTGACCAATTTCCACTTGCCCAGATCCACACTCATGATGATGATCAGCGCCTTCGCGGGCTACGATCACGTGCTGGCCCTCTACCGACATGCGATCGAACAGCGCTACCGCTTTTTCAGCTACGGCGATGCGATGCTGCTGGCGAAGCGAGACCCGAGCTGATGCTCGAATTTGAACTGCTGCGCACCGAAGGCCTGGCGCGCCGCGGCCGCCTGACCCTCAACCATGGCGTGGTGGAGACGCCGATCTTCATGCCGGTGGGCACCTACGGCACGGTCAAGGGCGTCACGCCGCGCTCGCTCCAGGAGATGGATGCGCAGATCATCCTGGGCAACACCTTTCATCTGTGGATGCGGCCGGGCCTCGACGTGCTGCAGCAGTTCGGCGGCCTGCACCGGTTCGAGCGCTGGGACCAGCCGATCCTGACCGACTCCGGCGGCTTCCAGGTGTGGAGCCTGGGCGAGATGCGCAAGATCAGCGAGGAAGGCGTGAAGTTCGCGTCGCCGGTCAACGGCGACAAGCTGTTCCTGACGCCCGAGATCTCGATGCAGATCCAGACCCTGCTGAACTCGGACATCGCGATGCAGTTCGACGAGTGCACGCCGTACGACACCAAGGGCCATCGCACGACCGAAGAGGAAGCGCGAGTGTCGATGGAGTTGAGCCGACGCTGGGCCGCGCGCTGCAAGACCGAGTTCGCCCGGTTGGAAAACCCGAACGCGCTGTTCGGCATCGTGCAGCGCGGGATGTTCGAATCGTTGCGCGAGCAATCGCTCGCGGCGCTGGTGGAGATGGATTTCCCGGGTTACGCGGTCGGCGGCGTCAGCGTGGGCGAGCCGAAGGAGGAGATGCTGCGCATCATGGCGCACACGCCGCAGCGCCTGCCGCAGCACAAGCCGCGCTACCTGATGGGCGTGGGAACGCCGGAAGACCTGATCGAGGGCGTGGCGCAAGGCGTCGACATGTTCGATTGCGTGATGCCGACCCGCAATGCCCGCAATGGCCACCTGTTCACCCGCTTCGGCGACCTGAAGATCCGCAACGCCCGCCATCGCACCGACGAGCGGCCGCTCGACGAAACTTGCAGCTGCTATGCGTGCAGCGGGACGACGTCAGCCACCGGGGTGGTCGCCGGAGGTTTTTCCCGGGCCTACCTGCACCACCTGGAACGCTGCGGCGAGATGCTGGGCCCGATGCTTGCGACGATCCACAACCTGCACTACTACCTGAACCTGATGCGCGAAATCCGGGAGGCACTGGAGGCGGAGCGCTTTGCGGCGTTCGTGCAGCAGTTCAGGCGGGACCGGGCGCGCGGGGTGTAGCGCCCAGCAACGCGCTGACCCGGGCGTGAAGCAGTTCGGGGCTGACCAGCTCCGGCGCCAGCGGCTGCCCGACATTCAGTCCCACCCGGCTGAACATGCCGCGCCGGAACGGCCGCACCATGGCGCCGCCCTGCTCGATCCGGCTGAAGAACGAGCCCCACAGGTTGGTCAGCGCCATGGGAATCACCGGCACCGGCTGGCGCTCGAGGATCTTCATGATCCCGCCCTTGAACACCTGCAATTCGCCGTTCTTCGTGATCCCGCCCTCGGGGAAGATGGCCAGCAGCTCGCCGTCGCGCAGCACCTGCGCCGCCGCCTCGAACGCAGCCTCGTAGGCGACCGCATCCTGCGCGCGCGGCGCGATCGGGATCGCCTTGGCCAGCCGGAACAAGGCTCCCAGCACCGGCACCCTGAAGATGCGGTGGTCCATCACGAAGCGGATCGGCCGCGGGCTCGCCGCCATCAGCAGCACGGCGTCGACGAAGCTCACGTGATTGCAGACCAGGATCGCCGCACCCGACACCGGGATGTTCTCTTCCTGCCGGATCTGGAAGCGGTACGCGATGTGTGAGGCCACCCAGGCCACGAACCGCAGCAAGTATTCCGGCACCAGCATGAAGATGTAGAACGCGACGACTGCGTTGGCGAGTCCCACCGCCAGGA
>JAJAZH010000050.1 GCA_026785815.1 Ramlibacter sp.
AGAAGCAGTCATCGAGCAGCGGCAGCGCCTTGGCGATGCCGCCGGCGGTCTCCAGCGCGCCGCCATGGTCGCGGCCTTCCCGCGAGTAGTGGATGCGCAGTCCCCAGCGGGAGCCGTCTCCCAGCGCCGAGATGAGCTGGTCCTCGTGCCACGCCGTGTTGATGACGACGCTGCGAACTCCTGCGCCGGCCAACGCTTGCAGATGCCACTCGATCAGCGGCTTGCCCCGCACCTGCAGCAAGGGCTTGGGGCAGCTGTCGGTGAGTGGACGCATCCGCTCGCCGCGCCCGGCCGCCAGGATCATCGCCTGGGCACGCATCATTGGCCGTCCCCGCGGTCCAGCGATCGCTGTTCGGTCCACTCGGGCTGGAAGCGTGCCACCAGCGCGTCCATCAGGTCCCGGGCCCGGGCCGAATGGTCGCCGCCGAAGTTGCACACATACACGTCCGCCGTGACGGCGAGCTGTTCGGGCCAGGTGTGCAGGCAGATGTGCGACTCGGCCAGCAGCACCGTGGCAGTCACGCCGCCGGGCTTGTCCGCCACGCCAGGGAACGCATGGAACAGCTGGTTCACCGGCTGCAGTCCGGCGTCTTTGACCGCCTGCACGCACCAGTCTCCCAGCCGCTGGGCGTCCGTCATCCAGGCCGCTTCGCAGCGGCACTGATAGAGGTCGGCTGTGAGGTGGAGCCCATGCATGACCGCACTTTAGTCCATGCGACCGGCGCCGCAGGCCGCGGGCGAAGGCCACAGGGCAACAGCTAAAATGTCGGGCTTCCCCTGATCTTTTCCGGAGCACTTCCCCCGATGGCCAACACATCCCCGATGGCGACCGCGATCCGCGTGCTCGCCATGGACGCCGTACAGCAAGCCAACTCGGGTCACCCCGGCGCCCCCATGGGCATGGCCGACATCGCCGCGGCGCTCTGGGGCCGGCATCTGAAGCACAACCCGGGAAACCCGCAGTGGTTCGACCGCGACCGCTTCGTGCTGTCCAACGGCCATGCCTCGATGCTGCTTTACGCACTGCTGCACCTGAGCGGCTACGACCTGCCGCTGCAGGAGTTGCGCAACTTCCGCCAGCTGCACAGCAAGACCCCCGGCCACCCCGAAGTCGGCGTCACGCCGGGCGTGGAAACCACCACCGGACCGTTGGGCCAGGGCCTGGCCAACGCGGTCGGCATGGCATTGGCCGAAAAGTTGCTGGCGCGGGAATTCAACCGCGATGGCCATGCCGTCGTCGACCACACCACCTACGTCTTCATGGGCGACGGCTGCCTGATGGAAGGCATCAGCCATGAGGCCTGCGCCCTGGCCGGCGCCTGGAAGCTGAACAAGCTGGTCGCGATCTACGACGACAACGGCATCTCGATCGACGGCCAGGTCGGGCCCTGGTTCGTCGACGACACCCCCGCCCGGTTCAAGGCCTACGGCTGGAACGTGATCGGGCCGGTGGACGGCCATGACGTCGAGGCCGTGGACCGGGCCATCGCCGACGCCCGCCGCAGCGCCAGCAACGGCAGCACCGGGCCGACCCTGATCGTTGCCAAGACCCACATCGGCAAGGGCTCGCCGAACCGCGCCAACACCGCAAAGGCCCATGGCGAGCCGCTGGGCGCCGATGAGATCGCGCTGACAAGAGCCGCGCTCGAGTGGGCGCACGACCCGTTCCATGTGCCGCAGGACGCCTATGACCAATGGGACGCCAAGGCCAGGGGCAAGGCAGCCGAAGCCGACTGGACGTCGCGCTTCGCCGCTTACCGCCGGGCCCATCCCGAACTGGCCGCCGAGTTGAGCCGGCGCATGAAGGGCGAGTTGCCGCGCAATTTCGCGCAGGTGGCCGTCGATGCCGCTGTGGGAGCGCATGCCAAGGCCGAGACCGTGGCGTCGCGCAAGGCGTCGCAGCTCGCGCTCGAAGCCTTCACGGCGGCGCTGCCCGAGATGCTGGGCGGCTCGGCCGACCTGACCGGCTCCAACCTCACCAACACCAAAAGCACGCCGCCGCTGCGGATGGACGCGGCCGGTGACGTGAAGCTGGCCGAGGGCGAAGGCGCCCCGGCGGACGCGCCGCGGCGGATCGGCCGCCACATCAACTACGGCGTGCGCGAGTTCGGCATGGCGGCGATCATGAACGGCGCCGCGTTGCACGGCGGCTACATCCCGTACGGCGGCACCTTCCTGACTTTCAGCGACTACAGTCGCAACGCGATCCGCATGGCGGCGCTGATGAAGCTGCGCGTCGTCCACGTGTTCACCCACGATTCGATCGGGCTGGGCGAAGACGGCCCGACCCACCAGTCGATCGAGCACGCCGCCAGCCTGCGCCTGATCCCGAACCTGGACGTCTGGCGTCCCTGTGACACTGCCGAGACCGCGGTGGCCTGGGCCGTCGCGCTGCAGAACATGAATCGCCCGACGGCGTTGCTGCTGTCGCGCCAGAACCTGCCTTACGCGCCAAAAGCCGGTCTGGAGCAGATCAGCAAGGGCGGCTACGTGCTGGCCGAACCGGGCGAGGTCGGCGTCAACAAGAAGCCGCAAGCCGTGATCATCGCCACCGGTTCCGAAGTGCAGCTGGCGCTCAAGGCCCAGGAGCAACTGGCGCAGCAGAACATCGCCGTGCGCGTCGTGTCGATGCCCAGCACCACCGCCTTCGACCGCCAGAGCGCCGCCTACAAGGTGTCGGTGCTGCCCGCCGGCATCCCGCGCATCGCGGTCGAAATGGGCGTGACCGGCGGCTGGTGGAAATACGGCTGCGCCGCGGTTGTCGGCATCGACACGTATGGCGAGTCGGCCCCGGCCAACGTGCTGTTCAAGCACTTCGGTTTCACGCCTGAGAATGTGGCGGATACAGTGCGCAAGGTGTTGCGGTCGTCGTCATCCCGGGCTTGACCCGGGATCCATGTCGCATGAAGCAGCGCCACCCATCGCCGACCTGGATCGCGGGTCGAGCCCGCACTGACAGCAGTTTGAGTTTTATCGTTCTCCAGGAGCTTCGAACATGACCATCAAGATCGGCATCAACGGCTTCGGCCGGATCGGGCGCAACGTCCTTCGCGCGGCGGTGCAGAACTTCAGCGACATCGAAGTGGTCGGCATCAACGACCTGCTCGAGCCCGACTACCTGGCCTACATGCTGCAGTACGACAGCGTGCATGGCCGCTTCAAGGGCGACCTGAAGGTCGACGGCAACACGCTGATCGTGAACGGCAAGAGGATCCGGTTGACGCAGGAGCGAGACCCCGCCAACCTCAAGTGGAACGAAGTCGGCGCGCAGGTGGTGATCGAATCCACCGGCCTGTTCCTGGACCAGGCCAGCGCCGAGAAGCACCTGGCGGCGGGCGCGAAGAAGGTGATCATCTCCGCCCCGAGCAAGGACGACACGCCGATGTTCGTGTTCGGCGTCAACCACAAGACCTACAAGGGCGAGGCGATCGTCTCCAACGCCTCGTGCACCACCAACTGCCTGGCGCCGCTGGCCAAGGTGCTCAACGACAAGTGGGGCATCAAGCGCGGCCTGATGACGACGGTGCATGCCGCCACCGCCACCCAGAAGACCGTCGACGGCCCCAGCAACAAGGACTGGCGCGGCGGTCGCGGCATCCTGGAAAACATCATTCCGTCGTCCACTGGCGCGGCCAAGGCTGTCGGCGTGGTGATCCCCGAGCTGAACAAGAAGCTGACCGGCATGAGCTTCCGGGTTCCGACCTCGGACGTCTCGGTGGTCGACCTGACGGTGGAACTGGTCAAGGAAGCGAGCTACAAGGAAATCTGCGCCGAGTTCAAGGCCCAGAGCGAAGGTGCGTTGAAGGGCATCCTCGGCTACACCGAAGACAAAGTGGTCGCCACCGACTTCCGCGGCGATACCCGCACCTCGATCTTCGACGCCGACGCGGGCATCGCGCTCGACAGCACCTTCGTCAAGCTGGTCGCGTGGTACGACAACGAATGGGGCTACTCCAACAAATGCCTGGAGATGGTCCGGGTGGTGGCCGGTTGATGCGGCCGCTTTTGATCTTGTTCCGTCGTGAAAGGCCTGTGATGACTTACTTGATTCGCTCCGGCGTGCGCGCCGCGATCCCGTTGCTGGCACTGTGGCTGGCCGCACCCGGCCTGGCGCAAACGCGCGCTGCCGCCGACCTGCCGCTGTGGGAGCTCGGCGTGGGCGGCTTTGCCGCGTCGCAGCAAGCCTATCCCGGCGCCTCCGAGCAGGTGCGGCGCGGCCTGGCGCTGCCGTTCCTGATCTACCGCGGCGAGTACCTGCGGGCCGATCGCGACACCTTTGGCCTGCGCGCCATCAACCAGCCGCGCTATGAGGTCGACATCGGATTCGCCGGCGCCTTCGGCTCGCGCGCCGACGACAGCGAGGCACGTCGCGGCATGCCGGAACTCGGCACGCTGGTGGAATTCGGCCCCCGGCTGAAGTGGCATCTCGGTCCGGTCGATGGCGATGGCCGGTTGCGGGCCGAATTCGCGCTGCGAGGCGTGTTCGACCTGAACGACGGGTTCCGCAACAAGGGCGCTTCCTTCGAGCCGCGGCTGGTCTGGCAGCAGCGTGGCGGCGGCAACTGGCGCTACGGCGCCAGCGCCGGCGCGCTGTTCGGCAACCGCAGGCTGGCCGACACGTTCTATTCGGTGGCGCCGGCCGACGCGCTGCCCGGCCGGCCCGCCTACAGCGCCGAGGGCGGCCTGATCGCCTGGCGGCTGGGAGCCAGCGCATCGCACGAGATCACGCCCGACCTGCGGGTGTTCCTGTTCGGACGGCTCGATTCGGTCGCCGGTGCCGCCAACCGGGCCAGTCCGCTGGTGCAAAAGACCACCGGCGCCAGTGCTGGCGTTGGCCTGACCTACACCTTCGCCCGGTCCAGCCGGCGCACCAGCGACTGACGGGCGCGGGCTGCGTCGGCTCAGAGCAACCGACGGGCCGCCCCGAGGTGGCCTGGGCCCCCTCGGGGGGCAGAGAACGAAGTGAACGTGGGGGCGCAAATTCACGCCGGCGTGTCGCCCTGCAGCGTGATGCGGTGCATGACGCGCCGGAAGCCGTGATAGTCGTTGACCGGGTTGTGCTGGACGCAGCGGTTGTCCCAGAAGGCGATCGCGTTCGGCTCCCAGACAAAGCGACAGGTGAATTCCGGCTTGACCTGGTGCTCGAACAAAAAGCGCAGCAGCGGCGCGCTCTCTTCGTCGGTCATCCCCTTGATCCCGGCGGTGTGCGCGACGTTGACGTAGAGCGCCTTGCGACCGGTCTCGGGATGGGTTCGCAGCAGCGGGTGCTCGGCCCGGTATTCCTTCGGCGCCTCGGTCTTGCCGCCTTCCTTGATCCGGTCTTCGCGCGTTTTGCTGACATCGGCCTTGGCCGAACTGCTGATGCCGACCAGGTTGCGCAGCAGGCCTTTCATGGTCTCCGACAGCGCCTCGTAGGCGGCGTACTGACTGGCGAACAGCGTGTCGCCGCCGTAGGGCGGCACCTCGCGTGACAGCAGCATCGAGCCCATCGGCGGCTGGTCGAGATAGGTGGTGTCCGAATGCCAGATGCCGCCGAAGTTGCTTTTCTCGTGCTCCAGCTTCTTGACTTCGATGATGTGCGGGAAGCCCTCGAGGCCCTTGACGAACGGATACTCGACCGGCTCGCCCATGGCCTTGGCGAAGGCCAGGAACTGCTGCGGATCCAGCTTTTGCCCGCGCAGGAAGATCACTCCGTGTTCGAGGAACACACCGCGAATCTCCGCAGCCAGCGCGGGCGAGATCCCGGCCGCAAGGTCCACGCCCGAAATTTCGGCGCCGAGGGCGCCGGCAACTTTCCTGATGTTCATGGTCGGAATCCTACGTTCGGGCGCCCGCAGCGACAAGTCAAATCAGGCGGGGTCCCGCCTGTCATCCCGGACTTGTTCCGGGATCCACTCATTCATGACCGCCGGTTTGCTCCGCAAGCGATGGATGCCGGGTCAAGCCCGGCATGACAGAGGAGGGTGTGGATGCCGGGTCAGGCCCGGCATGACAGAGAAGGGTGTGATGCCCGAGCGAGCCGGGCATGACAGAGAAAGCTCTGGGTTTCGCACCAAGCCCCGCATCACAGCCATCAATGCTGGTGACCGTGCTCGCCGTGCACGTGGCGGTGGGTGATCTCTTCTTCGGATGCAGCGCGCACGCCGGTCACCTTCAGGCTGAAGCGCAGAGCCTTGCCGGCCAGCGGATGGTTGGCGTCGAGCAGCACCTGGTCGCCCTTGATCTTCACCACGTTGAACAGCTGCGGCCGGCCGTCTTCGGTGGTGCCTTCGAGCTGGCCGCCGACTTTCACGCCGGGCGGAAAGTCGCTGCGTGAGATGGTCTTGGCCAGCCGCTCGTCGCGCTCGCCGAACGCATCCAGCGGCTGCAGCGCCAGCGTGACCTGGTGGCCAGCTTCCTTGCCGTCCAGCGCCTCCTCGATTTTCGGCAAGGTGTTCTCATAACCGCCGTGCAGGTAGGTCATCGGCTTGGCACTGGCTTCGAGCAATTTGCCCTGGGCGTCCGCCACCTTGTACTGCAGCGTGACAACGGAATCTTTTGTGATTTTCATGCCCGTGATTCTGCCGTGGAAAGCAGCAGCCGGCAGGCCGAAGCCGCAGCAGGCGCCTTCCCCGACCCAACCGACCAACATGGCTGCCAGCGACCGCAAGACCACGAGCCGCATCGATCGCGAGAGCACCGTCGACGAGATCTACGAGCGGGTGTACGTGGCCATCCTCGAACACAGGCTGCAGCCCGCCACCAAGCTGGGCGAGGAGCGGCTGGCCGACATCTTCGGCGCCAGCCGCGCCCGCATCCGCGATGTGCTGGCCCGGCTCGCGCATGAGCAGATCGTCGAGCTGTACCCGCAGCGCGGCGCCTACGTGGCCAAGCCCACCATCGAGCAGGCGCGCGACGTCTTCGAGGCGCGCCGCCTGATCGAGCCGGCCGTGATC